>JAPOYZ010000474.1 GCA_026706325.1 Candidatus Aminicenantota bacterium | reverse complement strand
GGTCACGCCTTGCCTCCGGTGCCTCTTTCCGCAGCCGCCGGCGGCCGGCAGCGCGGAGACGTGCGACACCAGCAGCGTCCTGGGGCCGGTCGTCCATCTCGTGGCCTCCTACCAGGTCGCCCAGGTTCTGAAAATTCTGGTGGGCGCCCAGCCGGCGTCCACCATGCTGAAGGTGGATGTCTGGGAGAACCGGATGAAGCTGGTCTCGCTGGAGGGGGCGCGCGACCCGGACTGTCCCTGTTGCGGGTCACTCGAGCTGCGCTTTCTGGAGGGAAGGGAGCGGCGCCGTTCGGTTCGACTCTGCGGCCGCAACGCGGTCCAGGTCCAGCCGGGCGAAGACTCGCGAATGGACCTGTCCCAAGTCGCCCGGCGGCTCCGTCCCAGTGGCAGCGTGAGCCTGAACGACTATATGATGAAATTGGAGGTCAACGGCTACGAGCTGGCCCTGTTCCGCGACGGACGGGCCATTATCCGGGGAACGGAGGACGAGAAGGAGGCCCGGGCCGTCTACGCTCGCTACATTGGCTGTTAGAGGGGCAATCATGTTGAAGAGATACCGGAGATCATGTCGGTGGCGCGGTTGGTTCACTGTCGGGGCGGGGATTCTGGCGACCACGCTTGTGATGCCGTCGCCGGCTCGGGCGTCGGATGGGGGGAAAGCCCGGAAGGTGATCGACGCGGCGGTGACGGCCATGGGGGGCGACGCCTACCTGGCGGTCCGGAACTCGCAATCGTCCGGCCGGTACTTCTTCTTCCGGAAGGGCCGCAAGGGGTTCACCCGGTATCGGGACTGGACCGTCTACGATCCAGTCAAATCCCGTCACGAAAGGGGAAAGAACGAGAAGGAGCAGTTCGTCGCCGTTCACAACATGGAGTTGAACAAGGGTTGGACGCTGGAAGGGGAGTTCGAAGTCGAGGAGATCCCGGACAAGGAATTGGACTCGTGGATCAAGGCGGTTCGAAAGGACCTCAACTTCATCATCAAGCAGCGACTCGACGAAGAAGGAATGAGCCTCTACTACTACGGGCCCGACGACATTGCGGGACAGGGTGAGTTCGAGGCGGTGGAGTTTCTGGATGCCTCCAACAACTCGGTGGTGGTCTTTTTCAACCTGAACAGCCACCTCCCCGAAAAGGTGGAAAACGAGTTCACGGACGACACCGGGTTGCGCCACAAGATGGAGTGGGAGTTCTACAACTGGCACACCATCCAGGGAGTTCACACGCCCCTGCGGACGGACATCTACCTGGACGGAGAAATTTCACAGCAGTTCTTCATCGAAGACCTGGCCTACAACCTGCAGATTCCCGAATCCACATTCCTGGAGCCGGCCATCGACGAGAAGAAGAAGGCCAAGTGGGAAGAGAAGATGGCCAAGCGGCTGAGGAAGCAGGAAGAGCGGGACGCCAAGGCGCAACGGGAAGCGGAGAAGGAGCGGGAGAAGAGAAGAAAAGGCCGGCGGAGCGACTGACCGCCAGCCGGAGACCCGCGGCGGCCGACGGCTTTTGCCATGAAATGATATTGTGTCCTGCGGTCCACACCATTGTGGATTCCAGGTCACACTCTGCGCTCCCCCCAGCGGCGTTCGAAATACGAAATTCACTGAAAATAAAGGCTTTCCTCGTTCTTGGCCTGAAACGTGCAACACGTTGCGGGCCAGATGCAGAGGACCATCCGCCGGCCGTTCAAAGTCAAGGGAATCGGGCTCCACACCGGATGCCGCGTGGCGGTCGAATTGAAGCCCGCACCGGCGGGGACCGGCGTCGTCTTCCGCCGCGTCGACCTGCAGGGTTTCGAGATCGAGGCCTCCCGCCGGTACGTCTCCCGCGTGGTCCTGGCCACGACCCTCATGAAACGCGGAGTGATGCTCTCCACGGTGGAGCATCTGTTGTCGGCGGTCTACGGCCTGGCCCTGGACAACCTCTACATCGACATCGATTCCCTGGAGGTCCCCATCCTGGACGGGTCGTCCCGTCCCTTCGTTGAGGGGATTCAGGATGCGGGAATCGAGGAGCAGGACGCTCCCCGGACCTTCATCAAAGTAGAAAAGCCGATCCGGCTGACGGACGGGGAGAAGTTCGTTTCCATCGAGCCTTCGCCTGTTTTTCGCGTGACCTACGAGATCGATTTCACCCATCCCGTCATCGGCCGCCAACGGCTGGACCTGGAGGTGACCCCTGAGGTCTACGCACGGGAGATCTCTTTTTCCCGGACCTTCGGATTCTATCGTGAAGTCCGCCGGCTCCTGGAAAACAATCTGATCCGGGGCGGCTCCTTCGAAAACGCGGTGGTGCTGAGCGACGACGGCGTCATGAGCGGTGAACTCCGGGCGCCCGACGAGTTCGTTCGCCACAAGGTCCTGGATCTGATCGGCGACGTCTCACTCTGCGGCAGCCCGGTGATCGGGCATGTCCGCGCCTACAAGGCGGGACACGCCCTGCACACGGATCTGGCGACGGCATTGTTTCGAAACGCGTCCCGCTGGCGTGTCGCCGAATCGGAGCTGGAGGCGGCGGTGGCGAGTGCCGCCGCCGGCTGAGCTTGACGGTCCGTGTCAAAAGTCGCCGTACCCCTTCCACTATAATTGCGCCTGATGCCGTGTCCTCCGCTGCGCGCTTCCGGAATTCGGAGTGAATCCGGGAGGGGGTGTCCGTTTCCCTGCCTCAAACGCCTGTTCCGCTTGGCCGCGGCCGCCGGTTGGATGCTGGTCATTCTCGGCCCCGAATTGCCAGCCCAGAATCGGCGAGAGTTGCTGCTGGACCTGGGGAGCCGAAGGGCGGCGGTGGCGATGGAGCAGCGGTCCGGCAAGCCCTACGTCAGCCTCAAGAACATGATTTCCGCCCTCCGGCTCGACGGACGGGAATCGAAGGGCCGGCTCAATCTGTCCGGTCCCGGTGGAGAACTCCTTTTTCTGGACGGGAGACCGCTGGTTCGGGGGGGAGTCGACTACCTTCTCATGTCTGCCGCTGCATGGAGGAAGGGCCCTTCCGACTGGTACATCCCGGAGGATTTCCTGATTCGGGCGCTGGCGCCGATCCTTCCGGGGCGTTTCTCCAAGACCGGAGCCGCCAGATACCGGTTCGAGCCCCGGGATCTGAACCGGGTGAAGGTGGAGGTGACGAATCACCCCAGTCACGTCCGGATCGAGTTCACCACCAGCCGGCCGGGTCCGATCCGGGTCCACGACCGGCAGGGCTACGTCGAAGTGGAGTTCGGTCCTTATCGGGTTCGTCCCGGCGCCAAGCGGGGAACTGCTTCGTCCCGTCTGGTGTCCTCGCTGAGGTTCAACTCCCGGGACCCCTTCGGAACGTACCGCATCCACAAGGGTCAGGACTATCGCCGGTACCGCGACGTCGGGGCCAGCGGCGCCTCGAGCAGGGTCGTGGAGATCCACGGCAGTATGCGGAGGGCTCCGGCCAGTGCGTCGAGAGCGGTCCCGGCCACCGCTGGAAGTCCCGATCCGGTTCCGGCGCGGCGATCCCGTCTCAGCACGACTCGGCGCCCGCGGGAGAGGCCGGTCATTGTCGTCGATCCGGGTCATGGCGGAAGCGATTCCGGAGGCATCTGGGAAGGAGATCTGGGGGAGCAGGGGTTTGTCGAGAAGGATCTGGCACTCCAGTTTGCACTGCAGTTGCGAGACGAATTTCGGAAACGGGGCCTGGAGGTGGTTCTGACCCGGGACCGGGACGTGAATCTCTCCGCGGCCCGGCGCAGCGCCGTGGGCAACTCCAATCGAACTCGAGCCTACCTGAGCCTCCATCTGGGACGTGCGCCCGACGCAGAGATGCGGGGCGGCGTGGTCTATTTTCATGGGAAACCCCCGGTCATGCCTCCGCCGGAGCCGGAGGAACCCGACGAGGAGCCGTTGGCTCTCCAGGACGGCGAGACTCCGGACCTGCCGCAACCGGAATCGGAAACCGGGGAGGGCGAGGAGGAGGAGAACGACGTCGAGATCGTGGTGAGCCAAGTAGAACCCGAACCGGAGCCCGAAGAGCAGGGAAAGTTCGTTCTCTGGGAAATGGGCCAGGAACGATACCAGCCGCGGAGCCGGGATCTGGCCGCGGCGGTTCAGGAGAGCCTGAATCAAGCTTACGAGGTTGAGAATCAGGTCATCGAAGCCCCATTGACGGTCCTGCAGTCGGTGGCGGCCGCGGGGATCGTCGTCGAGTTCGGGCAACTGACCAACGCGGTGGACCGGTTGAACCTGACCTTGCAACCCTTCCAACAGCGTCTGATTTCGGCCTTGGCTGCGGGGGTGGTTGCCTTCCTGGAAGGACCTCCTGACGGGAGTGATCCGGAATGAACGAGCTACGGATCGCGCTCTCCCTGTTCTTGTTGATCATCATCGCTCTGGGAGTCGGGTACTACCTCACCGAGGCGGAGTTGCAACGGCAGCGGAGGGTCGGCATGGAGGAGCCGCAGGTGACGGAGCCGGTTCGCATGCCGTCCCGCTCCGGAACTTCCTCGCGTGAAATGCAGGTTCGTGTCTTCTTCTGCGCCCCCGGCGCCACGGCTCCCGGCGAAGGGTTTCTCGTGTCCGAAGATCGCACCGTCCTGCAGACGGGTGAGCCGGTGTTCAACGCGCGGCAGATCGTGGACGAACTGATTCAGGGCCCCGAGGACGAAGGTGTCCCGATCTTTCGGCAAGACGCCACGATTCGGCAGATCTTCGTTCTGGAAGACAAGACGGCGGTGGTGGACATCAGCCGCAAGACGGCCGAGAGCCTGGGCGGCGGGATCCGAATGGAATTGTGCGCCATCCATTCCATCACCAGGTCGCTGGTCGAGAACCTGGGGGAGATCGATCAGGTCCGGTTCCTGGTGGGGGGCAAGCCGGAACTCACGCTTTCCGGCCACGTTTCCATAGGGGAACCCTTCCTGTAACATGGCCCCTTCCGGGCGGAGAGGCGGCTGGCAGTGATGAATCGCAGAAACGACGGACGGTTTCCCGACGAGTTGAGGCCGGTGAAAGTCACCACCGGCTTTACCAGGCATGCGGAAGGATCGGTCCTGATGGAGTGCGGAGACACCCGGGTCCTCTGCACGGCAAGCGTCGAGAAGAAGGTTCCCCCCTTCTTGCGGGGAGCCGGCCAGGGTTGGATCACCGCCGAGTATGGGATGCTTCCCCGGTCGACCCACACCCGCATGATTCGCGAAGTGGCCAAGGGAAAACTCTCCGGGAGGAGCCAGGAGATTCAGCGCCTGATCGGGCGGTCGTTGCGGGCGGTCGTGGATCTTCACCTCCTGGGAGAGCGAACCATCTGGTTGGACTGTGACGTGCTCCAGGCGGACGGGGGCACCCGCACCACCTCCATCACCGGGGCTTTCCTGGCCCTGGCCCTGGCTCTGGACCGGTTGCATGGGGAGCGGACTCTTCAGGAGCCGGTCCTCCTGTCTCCCGTGGCCGCGGTCAGCGTGGGGATCCTGGGAGACGAACCGGTGTTGGATCTGAACTACCGGGAAGATTTCGCCGCCGAAGTGGACATGAACGTGGTCATGACCGGTCAGGACGAGTACGTCGAAGTCCAGGGGACCGCGGAAGGAGCTCCCTTCGGCCAGGGACAACTGGATCGGCTCCTGGAATTGGCTCGCGGCGGAATCCGGCAACTGATCTCCAGGCAGCGGGCCGTGTTGGAAGACACGACGGAAGATGCCGCCCGGCTGTTCCGGCCCGATCCCGCGTCCAATCGTTTTGCGATTCCTGTTGGCAACTCGAAATAAGGGTAAGGTGGCGGAGGTCCTCCACGCCCTGGAGGGACTCCAGGTCCAGGTGGACCTGCTGCCGGACCAGCCCCGGATTCCCGAACCGGAAGAAACCGGTTTGACCTTCCGTGAGAATGCGGCCCTCAAGTCCCGCTACTACTCCCGTCTCACGGGTGTCCCCACTCTCTCGGAGGATTCCGGACTGGCCGTGGAGGTGCTGGACGGACGTCCGGGCGTCCGTTCGGCCCGCTTGGCCCCCACCGACGGCGAGCGAATCCGGACACTGCTGAAGCTGATTGCGGACGCCGATCCGGAGTGGCCCGATTCCCGGCCCCGGGCCCGCTTCGTCTCGGCGATGTGCCTGTCCCTGCCGGAGGAGCGCATCCAGGTACAGGGCGAGGTCTGGGGACGGATCGTTCCCGAGGCCCGGGGCGACAACGGCTTCGGTTACGACCCGGTTTTCCTCTATCCGCCCCTGAACCGGACCTTCGCCCAACTCACCATCGAGCAGAAGAGCCGAATCTCTCATCGATCCCGGGCATTGCGGAAGCTTCGGGCCCGGCTCAAGGCATTCTGATCCGAATCAGGACGCCGCCCCGATGGCTTGCTTCAGTTCTTCCGGCGTGTGAACCGGCCTCCGGCAGACGAAGTTCCGGCAGACGTAGGCGGCGGCCCCGCCATCGATGGAAGTTTTTCCCGCCAGGAGAGGAATCCGGTATCCGAGGCCGTCGTCTTCGCCTGACGCCACCGCCAGGATCTTGTTGGGCAGGTACTGATTTCTCACCACCTGGACCAGCGGGGCGCGCTGCGTTTCGCTCCCGACCACGGCGATCTCGTGAACCGGGCCCAGGTAATGGTCCAGAGCCTGTAGCCAGTAGCCGAACGCCAGCGGATGGCGTTCCAGGGCCAGGGAGACTCGCCGGAGCATGCTCTCCGCCTTCTCCAGGTAGCCGGATTGCCCCAGCAGCTTGTGGAGGCGGAGCAGGTTCAGGCAGGAGACGGCGTTCCCGCTGGGGGTGGCATTGTCCATGAACTCCTTGTGGCGAATCACCAGGCGTTCGTGGTTCCAGGAGGTGAAGTGGAAGTCTCCTTGCTCAGCGTCCCAGAACAGCTCCAATTGGGCTTCCGTGACTTCGGCGGCGCGGTCCACCCAGACCGGATCGCCGGTGGCCTGGTACAGGGCCAGCCAACCCTCGACCACTTGGGCGTAATCATCGAGATAGCCGTTGAGGCGCGCCCGGCCCATCGTCCAGCTCCGGTGCAGGCGGTCGCCGGTCCACATCTCCGAATAGAGGAACTCCCCGTTCCTCAAGCCGGTTTCCAGGTACTCCGAACTGTCGAAGGCGAAGGCGGCCTCGGCGAAAGCCGTGAGCATCATGCCGTTCCAGGAAGCCAGGACCTTGTCGTCCAGTCCCGGCCGGATCCGCTTCCTCCGGATCGCGAACAGCCGCCGTCTGGCCCTGGCCAGGAGCCGGTCCAACTCTTCGGGCGCCATTCCCAGACTCTCGGCGTAGGGCTCCCGTTCCAGCCGGGGGTGCAGGATGTTGGAGCCCTCGAAGTTTCCGTGGGCGGTGACGTCGTAGTAGTCGCAGAAGATCCGCGCGGTCTTCGAATCCAGGGCGGATTCCACCTCTTCGAGGCTCCAGACGTAGAATTTCCCTTCGTGGCCTTCGCTGTCGGCGTCCTCGGCCGAGTAGAAACCGCCTTCTTCGTTATCCCACATCTCCCGCTGAACGTAACCCAGGGTCTCGTCGACGATCTGCCGGTAGAAGCGGTTGTCCGTCAGTTGCCAGGCCTCCAGGTAGACTCGCGCCAGGAGCGCGTTGTCGTAGAGCATCTTCTCGAAGTGGGGCACCAGCCAGCGGTCGTCCACCGAGTAGCGGTGGAACCCGCCGCCCAACTGGTCATAGATCCCGCCCCGGGCCATCTCGTTCAGCGTCACGTCGACCATCCGAAGAGCGGACGTTCGCTCGGTTCTCCTGCAATAACGCACCAGGAACGCGAGAACCATGGAGCTGGGGAACTTGGGGGCTTGCCCGAAGCCGCCCAGGCGATGGTCGAACTGCTGGTAGCAGCGATCGTGGGCCTGATCCAGGATCTTCGAGTCCAGGTCACCCGGGGCCAGTCCCCACGAGAAGGCCTCTTCCAGCCGCTGCAGCGTCCGGCTCCGGCCGGCTTCGATCTCTTGGCGGCGCTCCACGAAGGCATCCCTCACCCCCTGGAGGATGCGGGCGAAGCCGGGACGTCCATAGCGGTCCTCGGGAGGAAAGTAGGTTCCCCCATAGAAGGGGACCAGGTCCGGCGTCAGGAAGACCGTCAAGGGCCAACCGCCGCTCCCGGTGGTCATCTGCACGAAGCTCATGTAGATGGAGTCCACGTCGGGCCGCTCCTCCCGGTCGACCTTGATGTTGATGAATCCCTCGTTCATCAGGGCGGCGATGCGCTCGTTCTCGAAGGATTCGTGCTCCATGACGTGGCACCAGTGACAGGAGGAGTATCCGATGCTCAGCAGAATGGGCTTGTCCTCTTCCTTCGCCCTGAACAGGGCTTCGTCACTCCAGGCATGCCAGTCCACGGGGTTGTAGGCGTGTTGGGTCAGATAGGGACTGGTCTCGTCGATCAGCCGGTTGGGGCGGTGAGTGCCGAATGCGGTCATGTTCGAGCTCCCTTGAAAGCTGAGTCCTGTGCTTTGGATCCGTTCATTGGGCGCCGATCGATCCCGGGATGCCGGCGGGAGCCGAGTCCGGCCGGATCCGGTAGACGGTGGGGTCCGCAACACCGGCGCGGGCGAAGGCGCCGGATCGCTCCCTGCAGGTCCCGCACCGGCCGCAGTGCAGATCCTCCCCCCGGTAGCAGCTCCAGGTCAGATCGAATGGAACGTCCAACCGGTTCCCGAGGCGGACGATGTCGACCTTGGTGAGGTGCAGGAACGGGGCCGTCAGTTCGATGGGCTCGTAGTGGCAAAGGCCGGCGGTCCTGGCCAGAGCCCGGACGAATTCGGGGCGGCAGTCGGGATAGACCTCGTGGTCTCCGGCATGGGCGGCGTAGGCCACCGTGTCGCATTCGGAAGAGATGGCCCAGGCCAGGGCCACGGCCAGCATCAACATGTTGCGGTTGGGGACCACGGTGACCTTCATGCTCTCCGGATCGTACTCCCCCGACGGGATCTCGACGTCGGGGCTGGTGAGGGCGCTCCCCGCCAGGAATCCCGTGACCGCGGAAAGGTCGGCGCTCTTGAAGGAAACTCCCACCCGAGCGCAGATTCCGGCGGCTGCGCCGAGTTCCTTGCGATGCCGTTGTCCGTAGTCGATGCCCAGAGCCTGGACGTGATGCCCCTGGGAGAGAAGCTGGTACAGAAGCGTGGTGGAGTCCATCCCTCCCGAAAACGTCAGAACGACTCGTTTTCGAACCACGGCTTCCCTTCGCTCAACCGGCCCATTCAGAGATTAGCATAGGGGAAAAAGGATGGGAGCGGTGGTCAGGAGACCGCTGATCCTTTCCTCATGCACCGCTGGATCCAACTGACCACGCAGCCGGCCGCCAGGCCCACGGGAAGCGATACCGGCAGGATCCACTGAAAGCTGAAGTCCACGATTCCGGTCCGTTCCGACAACGGGACCCAACCCAGGTCCAGGGTCATCTGATTCAGCGAACCCCAGTAGGCCACGCAGGCCGCCGCCAGAAGGGCCGACAGCGACCCTGCGATAGTTCCCGGAGCGGTGGAGAAGGGTACGAATATGGCGAGAAAGAAGAGCAGAAAGAGGGCGCCGACGTACAGATGAAGGGTTCGTTGGGCGATTTCCACGAAATTGCCCGGCATGTTTCCGACCAGGAACGAGGATCCCAGGACCACGATCAGTCCGATGGCGAGAGCCAGCGCCTGCGAGAGACGGACTCGCGCGATTTCGCTCAGTGCGCGCCGCCGGAACCGGCCCACGAAATCGGTCACCACCACCGCCGTGAGTGAGTTGACGCCGGAGTCGACGCTCGACATGGCCGCGGCGAAGAGGCCGGAAATCACGAGGCCCGATATGCCGATGGGAAGCAGGTGAACGATGTAGTAGGGAAACACTCGATCGGCATCGACGCCTGCGGGCAACAGTTCCGGACGAGCCTCGAAGAAACCCAGCAGTGAGAAGGCCACCAGGGCCAGAATCACGTTCACCAGGATGCCGGCGAACGAATTCAGCAAAAAAGACCGCCGCGCCGCCTTGACGTCCCGAACCGACATGAAGCGTTGGACCGCCGTCTGATCGCCTCCGGCCGTGCAGACCCACCAGAGGGTTCCCGACACGATGGACCAGAACGCCGTGACCCGGACGTTGGGGTCCAGGCTGAACAGGGGTTGAGTGTCCCAGGAGGGACTCCATTCGGTGGGGAACCAACCGAATCCTCCGAGGCGAACCGTCACCGTGACCACCACCAGCAGCGCTCCGCCGCACAAGAGGCAGAACTGCAGGAAGTCGGTGATGACCACGGCCCGCAGACCGCCGAAGGACGCATAGGTGATGGCCACGGCTCCGATCACCAGCGCCACGTAGGGAAGCTTGTCCTGCCCGAGACCCAGCATCAGAAGCATGGCCTGAGCGCTCAGGTGGATGAGCAGCGACATCCAGGTCAACCGGAGCATGATGAACAGGACGGCTCCCACCAGGCGGACGCTCAAGCCCTTTTTCTGCTCCAGCAGTTCGTAGGCGCTGATCAGCCGAAAGCGCATGTAGGCCGGGACGATCAGGTAACCCACGATGAGGTAATAGAAGGGGATCGAGAGAGACGAGGTCAGGATGGCGGGTCCCTTTCCGTAGACTTCGCCCGGTGTGGCCAGGAATGAGATGGTGCTGAAGAGGGTCACGAACATGGAGACGCCGATGAGCCCCGGGTTCATGGTCCGGTTGCCTACGAAGTACTCGTCCAGGCTCTTCTGGCGCCGCCGGTAGTACCAGCCCAGGGAGATCATCCCCAGGGCGTAGACGGCGATGATGACTCCGTCGATCCAGTGCAGGCCGCCGCTCGCGAAACCGCCCGCCGAGGTACCGGCCTCGGCTCGGGTTTGCCCCAGAACTGGCCCCATGGAGAGAACTAACGCCGGCAGGAACCACTTCATCATGCGTTGAACAAACTGGTGAGAAATTTCGGCTAGTCGGCCACCCAGTGACGGTAGAGCGGCTTGACCTGCTCCGGCAGAGACTCGTAGACGGACGCCGGAACCGGGATCTGCTCGTTTTCGTGTCCGCCCGTCTCGTCCACCATTTGCGTGCGCTCGATCGAGCCGGGTCTCAGGATATCGATGTTGAGCCACCAGGGGGCGTAGCGAACCGCCATTCCGACCCTGGGGCGGCCGCTCCGATTGGGGGCCGTCGAGTGCCAGAGCCGGCTGTCGAAGACCAGGACGCTCCCGGCCCGTCCAGAGGCGTGGATCTCGGTGGGATACGCGCGCGAGGGATCGACGCCGTTGTCGCCGGTGGGGTTGTTGGGGGACCGGTGACTTCCGGGCACGACCAGCGTGCCCCCGGTCTCTGCCGAGAAGGACGAAAGCATCCAGATGGTGGTCAGGTGGGCGACCATGTCGGGGTAGGGCGCCGGGATGTGGCCGGCGCTGTTCTGGTTGAAGGGCCAGTCGGCATGCCAGCGGCCCCGCTCGTTCCCCGGATAGTTGATGATGGCCGTAGTGAAGGAGATCCGTACCGGCTTGCCCAGAAGGGCTTCGGCGATATCCAGGATTCGCCGGTCCGCGAGATAGGGGCTGAAGGACTGATCGAAGGCCAGAAGCCCGGTCCGGGCGCCCACTCCCTGGATCCTGACGGACCCGCCACTGGATTCCACCGCCGACCGGACGCTCCGGCGGATGTCGCGAACCCGGGACTCAGGGATGATCCCATCCAGGACGCACCATCCGTCCAACTTCAAGTGGAGCAATGCTTTATCCAGGTTCATGAGCCGTGCTCGCCGTCTATTCCCGGAGTCGCAACCCGACAAAGATAACATGCTAGGAGGGGGGACTTTCCTGTCCCCCCTCGGCTTTTCCGTGTTTCTGCACGATTCGGCGGCCGGAAATCGTAGAGGGGGGACTGCCATCCCCCTACCCCCCCCTGTCGGCGACAAGAATGTCGCCGCTCCAGTCGCCGCTCCTCTCTCATCGCGTCGGTACGTACTGAATGTGGCGGATCCTGGGCGTGAACGAGTACAGCTCCGCCCTCTCGAGATGGAACCGCAGGCGGATGGGCCGGCCCTGGATCGGGTGGCAGTCCCGATTCCCGTTCCATTCCAGGACGTGCCGGACGCTGTCGGTGGTGAGGGGCTTGCAGTCTTCCCGGCCGAATCCCTCGATGACCCTTCCGTCCGGAGCCAGGACCTCCACCCGGACCGTCCCGCCTTCCGCGTCGGCGTTGACCTCCAGCTCGTCGCCGACGAACACGAGGGGCTTGGTGGTGAGGGTTCCGGCTTTCGCAGCCTGGACTGCGACGAAGCCGTCCAGCCGCAGCGTGGCCAAGCCGACTCCGCTGGACTCCGTGTCGCCGTGGTAGCGGACTCCCCCGTGGCGGGTGGTGCTTCCCAGGTAGTAGATCCGGATCTGGTCGCCGACCACCAGCGGCGGCTGAAAGGCGTAGACGCTGCCCCAATCCCAGTCCTGGCCATGCTTGCCGTAGGGGAGGACGGTGGCTTCCCGGGTGATCCTGGGCCAGTCGCGCCCGTCCTGTTCCAACTGGTGATGGGGGATGGCCCCCTCGGGGCCGACCCGGGTCCAGGTGAGGCCGTTGCGGCTGAAGGTCAACTGGGTGTCGGCCTTGTCCATCCAGAGCTTGTCCGTCGGGATGGGCGCGTCGGTCTGGCCGTGGTAGGCCTCCAGCAATCCGATGTAGACCCCCTCGTAGGGCATGATCTTCATCCCGTAGTGCTGGGTTGCGAAGGGCTCGTCCATCTTGGTCCGGCGGATCACGGTGAGCTTGGGAGACCAGTGGATGAAGTCCTCGCTCTGGGTTCTGGCGATGAGCCGGATGTTGGGGGGGCCGAAGCGGAGGTAGCTCACGTAGCGGCCCGACCGCGCGTCCCAGTGGACGGAGCAGATGGTGTCGCTGTGGGGAACCACCGGGTTCAAGGCCTCCGGCGTCCAGCGGATACCGTCGGGCGAGTAGGCGACGAAGGTGGCCCAGCCGTTGCGGACCTTGGGGTCCACGCCGCCGTACATCATCTTGTAGCGGCGCCGGGGATCCGGATCGGCCGGGTCCTTGAAAACGGCCGGAGGATTGGCGTGGATGGGAGCGTCGGCGAGGTTGTTCCGGTCCCGGGTGTTGATGATCGGTTTTTCCCAGGCCAACCCGTCCCGGGAGGTGGCATAGCCCAGAACGCCCTCGATCTCCCAGCCGTCCGCCGTCTTCTCCTCCTTGACGAAGTAGGGGTACCACATCTTGAAAACCCCCTCGGGCTCGTCATAAAGGACCGCGCCCCGATTGAGCTTCTGGGTCTCCCAGGGCCGGTCGGGGACCATCAGGGGATTGCCGGGGTGCTTCACGGCCCGCTTCAGGACTTTGCGGGCTCCCTTGAGCTCCTGGATGATGTGGTCGTCGATAAACAGCTCTTTGCCGTTGACGATGACGGCGTCCCCCAGGATCGCGTCGTCCAGATCCCGGAACGGTCCCGAAGCGGGCGGCTCGGGGATCCCATCTCTCGCGGTGGTTCGTTCCCTTCCTTTCAGGTCTCCGTCGTCCGGGGAAGGCCCCTCGTTTCGCCACCAGCGCAGTTCCTGGCTCCCCCGCTCGGCGCAGGCCACGATGTCGAGCTGCCCGTCGCCATTCAGGTCGGCCAGCAGCAACTGGTTGGCGCTGCGCCAGTCCTCCTTCAGGACGCGGGTCCGCCAGAGACGGCCTGGGAGGCCCGGGTTTTCGAACCACGCGACACGGCCGGGGGAACGCCAGGAGGTGGCCGCGGCGTCGAGGTCTCCGTCTCCATCCAGATCGCCGGCCACCACTTCGAAGGCGTCCTGGAAACCCCGGGCCAGCACGTGCTTGGGCCAGGCTCCCGCCGTTGGGTTTCCGGTGTTTTCGTACCACGCGATCTGATGGGTGTTGGCGTCCCCGGGCTCCGCGTGCATGCCCAGGGCCATGACAATGTCCATGTCGCCGTCGCCGTCCATGTCCACCGGCTGTCCGTGGGTCGGGTAGGGCGTCGCGGCGTCCACGGAATGACGCTTCCACGACACCTTCCCGCGGTCCCGGCGTCCCTGGTTCTCGTACCAGACCACCAGGTCCGCCTCGTGAACCGTGGCCAGCAGGTCCTGGTCCCCGTCCCCGTCGAAGTCGGCCGCGCGGATGGTCAGGGTCTGGGCGGGGCCGTTGTCCCGTGCGCGAAGGTTGTTCTCGATGCGATGCCGCGGCCAGCCACCGGTTCCGGGCCATCCCCGGTTCTCGAACCAGAAGAAGTGGCTCCCCTTCCAGGCCGATGCCGCGGCATCCATGTCTCCGTCCCCGTCCAGATCGGCCAGCTCCACGTCGTAGGCGTAGGGCATGGCGCGGGTGATCACGAGACGCTGCCACAGCCGGCCGTCCCCTGGGTTCCCGCCATTGCGAAACCAGAGCAGGTTGCCATGGAGGTTCTTGACCGCCACCACGTCCAGGTTGCCGTCGCCGTCCACGTCACCGATGGCGTGGCGCTCCAGGCGTTCGGGATCGTCTCTGGTGATGAAATGCCGCCGGAAGTTTCCGGAACCGTCGTTCTCCAGCCAGTAGAGGGAATCGTGTCCGAAGGCATCGGAACTGGTCAGGTCCAGGTCGCCGTCTCCGTCCAGGTCCGCCGCCGCCACGCCGAAGGCGTAGGTGTAGTCGTCGAGGATCAGGTGCTCGGAGAATCTGGTGGCGTGTCCCTGCAGGGAAGAGCCGGGAACCAGGGTGGCCAGGATGAAGAGTATCGGAAGTCGGGTGGGACTGGCCGGAAGGACGAGACTCATCGGGAGCCGCTTGCCGGGGAGCGTCCCGGCGGCCCCTGGTTTCGCCACCAGCGCAGTTCCTGGGTTCCCTTTTCGGCACACGCCGCGATATCGAGGCGGCCGTTGCCGTCCAGGTCCGCGATCAGGATCTGATTGGCGCTCCGCCAGTCTTGCTTCAGGAGGTGCATGGTCCAGGGTTCACCCCGCCGGCCATGATTCCGGAACCATGCCACCCGGCCCGGGGACCGCCACGAAGTGGCCGCCGCGTCCAGGTCGCCGTCGCCGTCCAGGTCCCCCGCCACCACCTCGAAGGCGTCCTGAAATCCGTCCCGGATCAGGTGCTTGGGCCAGGCGCCCGCAGCCGGAGTCCCGTTGTTCTCGTACCACGCGATCTGGTGAGTGGTCCTGTCCCCGGGCTTCCCGTGCATGCCCATGGCCATCAGGATGTCCAGGTCGCCGTCGCCGTCCATGTCCACCGGCTGCCCGTGGATGGGATTGCGGGTCCGGCCGTCCACGACGTGTTTGGTCCAGACCACGGGGGCCGGCTTCAATCGCGGCCACGGCGCCTCGGTCGCCGTGGAACGCCGGTTTTCATACCAGATGGTGAGGTCGGCCCCGGGCGCGGTGCCCAGGAGGTCCAGGTCCCCATCCCCGTCGAAGTCCCCGGCCCTCATGGCCCGGGTTCTGGAGGGTCCGTTGTCCCGGCCGCGAATTTCGCTCTCGATCCGGTGCCTGGGCCAGCCTCTACGCCCGGGCCATCCGGTATTCTCGAACCAGTAGAAGTGGGCTCCCTTCCAGCCGGACGCGGCCGCATCCAGATCCCCGTCGCCGTCCAGGTCGCCCAGCACCACGTCGTAGGCGTAGGGCATGCCCTGGGTGAGGACGACCCTCTGCCAGAGCCGGCCATCCTGGGGCGTCCCGTTGTTCCGGAACCAGAGGAGGTCGCCGTAGAGGTTCTTGACGATGACCACGTCCAGGTCCCCGTCGGCGTCGACGTCCCCCAGGGCATGGCGTTCCAGCCGCTCGGGATCGTCCCGTTGAATGAAAAACTTCGTGAATTCTCCGGTCCCGTCGTTCTGGAACCAGTAGAGGGAGTCATGACCGAACGCGTCGGCGCTGGTCAGGTCCACGTCGCCGTCGCCGTCCAGGTCGCCGGCTCCAAGTCCGTAGGTGTAGGTGTAGCCGTCCTGGATCAGGTGCTCCGAGAATCGAGGCGCCTGGGCCAGGAGCGGTGGTGCCAGGAATGTGGCGGTGAGGACGAGGGCGGCAACGCCGTTCATGGTGTCTCCTTTGCCCGCAATCTGTCACAGTCGGGGTGCCATTGCAACGGGCCGAACGGTGACGCCCACAGGATTGGGAGTGACAGGTACGAAAGGAGGTATGTTGCCAATCCATCACTTCACACTGATTGTCGATGGTACCGACCTGCAGGAAAATGCTGTCATCGACGCGTTGTTCGAAGCGGGGTGCGACGACGCCACCGTTGGCCGAACCGACGGAATCCAATACCTTGACTTTGACCGCGAAGCAGCCACCCGGGCCGAGGCGATCCGATCAGCAGTGACCGATGTAGAACGTGTCGATGGTGTCCATGTCGTTCGGATTGCAACCGCCGAACCGCGACCTGCGGTTACGTGAGACTCTGTTTCGCGAAACGAGTCTCAGTCGGAATGCGGAGCTTGTCCGATTGCCTGCTCTTGTCGAGTGGGTCCCGCAGCGCCACCGCCTGGACGGGATGAGTATGATCTGCCGCGCACCTCTCGTCCCTTGAGGCGAAGAGGTTCGAGCTCCCCCCCCTCCTTCAGACGGTAGTGGAGATCGGCCGCGACCCTCTCGAAGGTCTGAACCGTGCCGTTGCGCCAACGTACGATCAGCTTCTTCGCCTCCGCCAACTCTCCCAGGCCGAGGTGAAGCCGAAGGTCGTTGGTGGCCTGGTAGCTGGATCCCCCCTGGACCTCCTGCAACTGGCTCCAGTCCCCGGCCTGAAGGATCACCCGGGTGCCAATAGCGCTGCGATTGGAGGATCCCCCCTCCAGGGACAGGTTCATCCAGTGTCCAGCCACTCCGGCGCCCTGGTTCCGAAAGAGAGAGGGGCGCGCGTCCAGATTGTTGACGGCCACGTCCAGGTCGCCGTCATTGTCGAAGTCGGCGAACGCCGCGCCCCGGCTGGACCAGGGCCGGGAGAGGTCCTCGCCCCATTCCCCGGCTGTTTCCCGGAATTTTCCGTCGCCCTGATTCCGAAAGAGGAGCTTGCGCTGGGCGAAGCGGGTGCCCGTCTCGTAGTCGTCCACCTGCGGATAGATGTGCCCGTTGGAAACGAACAGGTCCAGCCAGCCGTCGTTGTCCAGATCGGCGAATTGGACTCCCCAGCCCAGGAACTGCCAACTGGGGAAGGCCACCTCCGCGGCGTAGGTGACGTCCCGAAACAGCCGTCCTCTCCGGTTGCGGTAGAGGGTGTGGTAATCGTCGGAGAAGTTGGTGACGTAGAGATCCAGAAAGCCGTCCCGGTCGTAATCGCCGAAGGCCACTCCCATGCCCGCCTGTTCCCGGCCGTCCTGGTTGTAGGCGACTCCTCCCAGCGCCGCCACCTCCAGGAAACGTCCGTCGCCCCGGTTCCGAAAAAGGAAGTTGGCCATGGAGTCGTTGGCCACGTAGAGGTCCGGGTCGCCGTCGTTGTCGTAGTCTCCCCAGACGGCCCCGAGGCCGTAGGCGGGCGAAACTGCCATGCCCGCCTCGGAAGTCACCTGGGTGAAGGTCCCGTCGCCGCGGTTGCGGTAGAGCGCGTCGGGGGCGGCTGTCATCTCCTTGGGGCCGCAGTGGACCTTGATCCCCCGGTAATTGCACTCGGGCGGACGCGGGGAATGGGGATCGAAATCCACGTAGTTGGCTACGTAAAGATCCATCCACCCGTCCCCGTCGTAGTCGCTGAAGGCGGCCGACGAACTCCAGCGGGAATTCCCGGCGCCGCTGCCGGCGGTGACGTCGGTGAAGGTGCCGTTGCCGTTGTTGCGGTAGAGAATGTTGGGGCCGAAGTTACACAGGTAGAGGTCGGGCCAGCCGTCGTTGTCCACGTCCCCCACCGTGGCTCCCATGCCCCAGTGGGGACTGGTCAGGCCGGATCCGGCAGTGACGTCGGCGAAGGTGCCGTCGCCGTTGTTGCGGTAGAGGGCGTTGGAGACGCTCCGCGTGCCGGCCAGCAGCTCGTCCCACTTGCCCCCGTTCACCAGGTAGAGGTCGGGCCAGCCGTCCCGGTCGTAGTCGATCCAGGCGACCCCGCCGCCGATGGTCTCCAGGATGTAATTCTTCTCGGGACTCCCGCTGTGGTGCCGGAAATCGAGGCCCGCCTCAGGGGCGACGTCCAGGAATTTGACGCTCAGCAAAAGAAGGAACGGGAGCATGAGTCACTATATGGTTTCCCAGGAAAATCTCAGTGTCGAGTGCTGCCGGTCGGGTGCCCGTATCGACCGGAATCAAGAGCTGTCTCCTCTTCGCTGCAACAGGGATTCGGCGAAAGCGCGGCCCGATCTCCGGGCGAGTCCGCCTTTGCTCTGAATGGTTCCGGCGACATCGATCACCCTTGCGTCAAGTCGATTTCCCAGGATGAGACGGCAACGGTCCTGCACTGCCCGGCGGATGATGCTGGAAACCGATTCACCGCTGATTCGTGCCGCCTCTTCAAGTTCGGATTCCATCTGTTCACTTAGTCGCACGCGCTTCATCTTTTCCCTTTTGTTTCACAATAATGGGGAAAGTCGCGAACCGGAAGCCCATTGACCCGGGTCCGGGCGTTGCAGACAATGGCAGGAATGCCTTTGGGTTGTCCAGAATCCATGCCACTCCCATAATGGACTTCCAGCACTCACCTAATCGCCAGACGTTGATGGAGAAGGAAAAATGACGAAACAGTGGAAGCGCCGGAGTTTTCTCAGCACTGCGGGCCGCGTTGCGGCGGGGTTGGTGATTCTCCCCAACAGCCGTTCGGTCCGGGGCTACCCGGCCAACGAAAGGCTCAATATCGCCGTTGTCGGCGTCGGCGGCATGGGGGCGTGGAATCTCGCCCACTTCGCGGGGGAGAACGTGGAGTACTCGACGGGTATGAGGGTCAAGCCGTCGTCACAGCCGAAGATGACCGGAGAGAACATCGTGGCGATCTGCGACACGGACGAGCGGTCAGCCGGCGAATCGGCTCCCAGGCGCCGGAATCCTCCCGGGCACGCCCTCGCCCGCTATGGACAAGCAAAGAAGTTCAACGATTACCGGCAGATGCTCGACGAGATGGACCGCGAGATCGACGCCGTGGTGGTGTCTACTCCCGATCACACCCACGCGCCGGCCAGTCTTGCGGCGATGCAGCGCGGCAAGCACGTCTACTCAGAAAAGCCGGGAGCCATCTCGGTCTTCGAGGCCCGCATGCTGGCCAAGGTCGCCGCCGAACAGAAGGTGGCGACCCAATTGGGAACCCAGATCCACGCCTCGGACAATTTCCGACGCATCGTCGAGTTGGTCCGTGGCGGAGCCATCGGCGCGGTGAAGGAATGCCATATCTGGGTCCGCGGGGGACCCAGCACGCGTGAACGCCCGTCGGAGTTACCGCCCGTCCCCAAAGGGCTTCACTGGAATCTCTTCGTGGGAACGGCGCCCTACCGTCCTTATCATCCCACCTATTCCCGCGGTTGCGGCGGCAACTGGCAGTACTGGTGGGATTTCGGCATCGGTGGTCTCGGTAACACCGCCACCCACTATTTCAATTTGGCCTTCTGGGCTCTGAATCTCCGCTATCCCATCTCGGTGGAGGCCGAGGGGCCGCCACCGCATCCTGAGATGGCTCCCGGTCGAATCCATGTCCG
>JAPOYZ010000479.1:2767-19699 GCA_026706325.1 Candidatus Aminicenantota bacterium | reverse complement strand
CTCCCAATGGCTCTAGTGTGGGGCTGCGCAGCACCAAGTCCAAGTCGCTGCCTTCGTGGCTCTGGCCGTTGACTCGACTGCCATAGGCCCACACCTCAACGTCGGGAACATGCTCGCGGAGCAACGCCTCAAGTTTGTTCCTGTATCGGATTGGCAGGTCCAAGCGGTCAGTCATCCGTGTCCTCTGCAATGACTCCGGCCAGCTCTCTGGAGTCGACGATGAAGGCCGGTAGCAGTTTAAGGGTGGCCTCCGCGAACCCTTTTCCGTAGTCGTGTGCGGTGTCGTTTCTGTTGTCTCGGTAGGTCATCCAGCGTTCGCAGGTTTCCACTGTGATGAGACCATGTTTGGCTGCATGCCGAAACGCGTTTTTGAAGGTCAGTCGGTCTACCTGTCTGTTGCTAGCGAAGTAGGGCCGCAAGCGCTTCTTAAGCAGACTGCCGGATTGCTCCAACACGATTTCGAACTCTTTGACCGAAGCCGCGCGAAATATGTCGTAGAAAACATCCTCACGACCACACTGTTGCAAATGCTCGAAGGCCGCGTTCAGAGTATCGATGCAGCGGACGAGAAAATCTGTGTTGATGGGCATGTCCTATTCTTCCGAACCAAACCCCAGCCGCGTCAGATTCGCCTCAATTTCAGCGTCGAGCCTATGCGCCTCCGCCTGCTGTTTTCTGAGTTCCGCCACGAGCCGTTTCATCTTATCCTCGAATGGCTCGCCGTCGTCCTCCCGCGGCTCGATCCCAACATAACGGCCGGGAGTCAGGACGTGGCCATGCCGACGCAGTTCTTCAGGCGCTGCGCTTTTGCAGAAGCCGGGAACATCGGCATAGTCACCCGCGCCGTCCTCGCCTCGCCATGCATGATAGGTGTCGGCGACTCGACCGATATCCGCATCGGTCAACTCCCGGTGGGTGCGATCCACCATCTGTCCTAGCTTCCGGGCATCGATGAATAGGACTTCGCCGTGCCGGTCACGGAACTTGCTCCCTTTACGGTCTCGGGCAAGGAACCAGAGACACGCGGGAATCGGGGTCGAATAGAAGAGTTGGCCCGGCAGCGCCACCATGCAGTCCACGAGATCGGCTTCGATGAGATTCTTG
The DNA here is from genome assembly GCA_026706325.1 of Candidatus Aminicenantota bacterium. Taxonomy (GTDB): domain Bacteria; phylum Acidobacteriota; class UBA6911; order RPQK01; family JAJDTT01; genus JAJDTT01. The sequence goes on along the minus strand of JAPOYZ010000479.1, from coordinate 18,595 downwards.
CGGATCCTCCCCTCCCCGGATTGGTTGGAGGACATGGAACCGTTGGCGAGCACGAAACCGGCCGTGCCGGTAGGTGCCAGATGATGGACGATATGCTCCACCCATGCGAAGTTGGCGTTCCGCACCGGAGGGGTCCCGTATTTCCAGCGCTTGTCATCGACCAGACGGTCGCCGCCCCAATCGGAAACGTTGAACGGTGGATTGGCCAAGACGAAATCGGCCCTAAGGTCTGGATGGCGGTCGTTGTGGAAACTGTCACCGTGTGCGATCTGCCCCTCAATACCGCGAATGGCCAGATTCATCTTGGCGAGGCGCCACGTCGTGTAGTTCGACTCCTGGCCGTAGATCGAGATATCGGTTGTGGTGCCCTTCGGAACTTTCCCGCCGGTTCCATTGCCGGTGGCGTGGGCACGGATGAATTCGATCGACTGGACGAACATGCCGGAAGACCCGCAGCATGGGTCGTAGACCCGGCCCTGGTACGGCTCCAACATTTCCACCAAGAGCTTGACGATACAGCGGGGCGTGTAGAACTCCCCCCCCTTCTTGCCCTCGGCGCTGGCGAACTGCGACAGGAAATACTCGTAGACGCGGCCCAGGACATCCTTGGACCGGGCATCCTCATCGCCCACCTTGATGTCGCTGACGAGATCGATGAGACGGCCAAGTCGAACCTTGTCCAACGCGGGACGGGCATAGTTCTTGGGCAGGACGCCCTTGAGAGCCGGGTTGTCCCGCTCGATCCCGGACATCGCATCGTCGACCAACTTACCGATTGTCGGTTGTTTGGCCCGGGCCTTGAGGTTTGGCCAGCGGGCCTCGGACGGCACCCAGAAGATGTTCTCGGCACGGTACTCGTCCGGATCCTCGGGGTCGGCGCCTTGGTCACGTTCGCTTTCCAGGCGGACCTGCATCTCCTCAAAGGCGTCGGAGATGAATTTCAGGAAAATGAGGCCGAGAACGACATGCTTGTATTCGGCCGCGTCCATGCTGCCGCGCAGGGTGTCGGCCATCTTCCAGAGTTCGCCTTCGTAGCCCACGTTGGCTCCAGTTTTTAGCTTTGTTCCGGGTCTCTTCCTGGTTCTGGCCAATATTCTCTCCTCGGATAGACAATCGCGGCGACGCCAGCCCTTACCTATAGGGTGTCCGGCTCATCCCGTGTCGAATGTTTGAACTCATACGTCTGCCCTGAACTCTCGCGTTGGTCAAACTGGGTCGACCTTCCGTCTACAGTCGCCGGGTTCCACTCTCGCCCTTGTCCTGATTCCCGTCATGACTATACGTTTACCGGGAGGGGAAGCACCAAGGCCTTGATGGCGGCACGGCCTTTGGTCTTGGTGTCCTGTGCCCTGAGGTGCTGTTTGTCCCGCCACTCTTCGCCTGCGTTCAAACAGATCTCACGCACAGAGACAATGTCCGAATCAAGGTCATCAAAGCCGGTCTCGTAGCCGTTCACGACGACGCGCATGTTCCGCGGATAGGTCTGCAATATTCGCACTAACCCACTGACGGTTACGTTTTCCTCCTTCAAGAACTACCCCGTTCGTCCTTGGTCCTGCATGGTTTCCGGAGGGGCGATTCTACCGGATGGATTGAGGCGTTTCTCCAGATTCCGCGTTGCAATTGCTTCTGCGCCGCATGAAAATGTCATGTGGAGTAGCAGAGGAAAATCAATTGTGGCTGCGAATCAACTCGTCCAAGCCCGCATCGACGGGGCCGTCAAGGAAGAGGCGACCGCCGTACTGGCCGAGATCGGCTTGACGGTGTCCGATGCGGTGCGGCTGCTGCTGACCAAGGTTGCGCAGGAAAAGAGACTGCCATTCGCAACGCTGATTCCAAATGAAACCACCATCGAGGCAATGAAGGAAGCCCGCAAGGGCGGACTCCCTCGGTTCGACAACGTGCAGGCCCTGATGGACGACCTGCATGGACAAAATTGAGCGCACCAGGCAATTCAAGCGCGAGGCCAAGGGGCGGCATCGGACGTCACTCGACGCTGCATCGGCGCGCCTCCTGGTTCGCCTCGGGTTCCATTCGGAACTCGGGCATTGATTATCTCGGCGCGATCATCGCGCCCCGGGCAAGAAATGCGAGTTAAGGAGACGCAATGATCAGATCAAGTTGCCGCTGGGGCTCCGGAGGCCGGTTTCGGGCCGGGAGTCCGGGCCTCATTTTCGTGATCGTGATGTTCCTCGTTTCACAACCGCGCAACGCAGCCGGTGAACCGGTCCGGGACGTCGGCTCCCGGCTGGAGCTCTTCCTGGACGACACCCTGATCGACCGTCTGCAGGGCGCCCGTCTCAAGCTTCACAGTCCCCAATCCAAGGGGATCGTGCTGCGTTTCGATCAGCCTTGGGAAGGAGAGTTTTCCGGATTCCCCAGAATCGTCAACGACGGCGGCGTCTACCGCATGTACTACCGCGGCCTCCCTCCCTGGAAGAAGGGGGAACCGCTGGTGGAATCCACCTGCGTGGCCGTGAGCCGTGACGGCATCCACTGGGAGAAGCCCGAGGTGGGACGGATCGAGCTCTTGGGCTCCACCCGGAACAACGCCATCTTCGAGGGGAGCGGGTTCGCCCCCTTTCTGGATACCCGTCCCGGGGTGCCTCACTCGGAACGTCTCAAGGCTCTCAAGGGACCTCCCCGGTTGGAGACCGGGATCGGTGTCCGGGCATATGTCTCATCCGACGGCATCCATTGGGAAGTGATGCACGACGCCTACCCCGGGGAGCGGTTGGGAAGCGTCTTCTGGAGCCCGGTGGAGGAACGCTACGTCCAGTACGTCCGGTCCGACGACGAAACGAGCGGAGAGCTGATCCGCACCGTCAGCCGAGCCACCTCCTCGGACTTCACGGGCTGGGGCGAGTTCTCCTTCATGGACTTCGGTTCGAATCCCCCGACCCGGGAGGAGCAGCTCTACACCATCGGCGTCCGTCCCTATGTCCGGGCGCCCCACATCTATCTGGCGCTGGCCGCCCGTTTTGTGCCCGACAAGAGGTCCCTCACCGACGAGGAGTGCGGAAAACTGGGGCGGCATCCGTTGGGAGGCGGCTGCAGCAGCATCGCCGACGCCGTCCTGCTCAGCGTCCGCGCGTCCGAGCCCAACCGGATCCGCTGGACTTTCCCGGAGGCCTTCGTCCGGCCGGGGTTGGAACCCAGTAGTTGGAGCGCCAGAACCAACTACCCGGGGGAGGGTTTCATCGCTACTTCGAACGACGAGATCTCCTTCTACGTCCAGCGGGACTACGGCTTCAAGACCAATGGTCTGGAGCGATTCGTGGTGCGGACCGACGGTTTCACCTCGGTTCGCGCGCCCTACGGCGGCGGCGAGATTCTGACCCGGCCCCTGCGGTTCTCGGGAAACGAGCTGGTCCTGAACTACGCCACGTCGGCGGCGGGCGGAATTCGCGTCGAGGTGCAGGACGAGAAGGGAGAGCCGATCCCGGGACGGAGCCTGGACGACTGCCCCGAGATCATCGGCGACGAGATCGAGCGGGTGGTGCGTTGGGAGGACGGTCCGGCTCTGGGCCGGCTCCAGGGGACGGTCGTCCGTCTGCGCTTCGTGATGAGGGGCGCCGATCTCTATTCGATCCGGTTCCGCTGACTCGCCATGGGTGTCACCCGAGAATCTGAATTGGATCGGCGCAGCTTCCTGGCCGGTTCCGCCTCGTTTCTGGCGGCGGGGCGGGGACTGCAGGGTCGGAAAAGCGCCTATCAAGAGAAAGAGCGGGGTTACCGAATCGTTTTCAACGACGATTCCTTTGCTCCGATCCTCATGTCCGAGAGCCTGGAGCACTTCCTGGAACTGGCCGTCGACAGGTTTCAGGGGACCCAGGTGGATGCCCTCTTCTGGAACGTCATCTCCAGCGACGTGCTGCACTACCCTTCTGAGGTGGCGGAAATGGTTGGCGCCCATCTGGACGGTTTCGAATCGGCCGACTACTTCCAGTGGTACCAGCGCCTGGTGAAGATCGTCGAAGAGCGGCCCGACTATCTCCAGGCCATAACCGATCGGGCTCGAGCGCGGGGTCTGGAGTTCTTCGCCTCGCTGCGGATGAACGACTGTCACGAGAGTCCGGTCTGGAAATCGATGGACACCCTCAGCCGGTACCGGAAGGAGCATCCCGAATTCCTGTTGGGAGATGCGGTCCATCCCGGCTTCAGCACCGGATTCGATTTCGCCCATGGCCCGGTCCGGGAGCGCCGCTACCGGATCATCGAGGAGCTGGCGACTCGCTACCGCCTCGACGGCATCGAGCTGGACTTTCTGCGGCATCCGGCCTACTTCAAGCCGGATGAGGCCTACCGCAACCGGCATCTCATCACCGGCCTGGTCCGCCGGGTCCGGGCGCTGTTGGATCGGCTCCAGGAGGAGACGGGCCGGAGGGTGCGGCTCGCGGTTCGAGTCGCCACGCCCATGGAGATCTCGCTGCGTATGGGCTTGGACGTGGAGACCTGGATCCGGGAGGGACTGCCCGACTTGGTCATCGCCGCCACGCCTCGCGGCTTCGAGTTGAGCCTTCCCTTGGAGCAGTACGTGGAAGCGGTTCGTGACCGGCCTATCACCCTGCTGGCCCAAATGGGCTGGCACCAGCCGGTGAAGGAAGCCCGCGGCGCCGCCTTGAATTTCTGGGACCAGGGGGCACACGGCATCTATCTCTTCAACTGGTACTCGCGCAAGGACCGGCATCACGAGTCTTTGCGCGAAATCGGCGACCCCGGCGTTTTGCGGAGGCGGGACAAGGTCTATCCGGTCCATTCCCAGGAGGGCGATCTTTGGGCCGACACCCACCCTCCCGCACAACTTCCCCTGCGCTTGTCCCCCGGGTCTCAGGGGGGCGGGGCGGAAGTCCGGCTCAGGATCGGGGACGACTTGGCTGCGGACGTCTCAGACGCTCGTCTCAGGAGCGCCCGGTTGCGGATGCGGTTCGAGAAGCTGCATTCCGACGACAGGGTGGAAGTGGCGCTGAACGGTGTCCCCCTGGAGCCTGAGACCGGAAAGCGCAGGATCGACGACGCCAACATGTACGTTTGGAAGTACTGGATCGAGTACGAGTTGCCGGTTCCACCGCTGCGGGCGGGAGTCAACCGTTTTCAAATCCGGCTCGCTCACCGGAACCCCGGTCTGGACGCTCCGGTCACCTTGGCGGAGTTGAAGGTGGAGCTGGACTACCGGGACGGCGACGATAGCGGAACCGGCTGAGACGTGAGAGGGTAGTTGTCGCGGCCAGCTTCGCTCGGAGTCCGCGAACGAGCGGCAAGGAGATCGATCATGATTCGGAGGGATTTTCTGAAGACCGCGGCGGGGACTGCCGCCGCTCTCGGTTCGGGGTCCGCCGCCGCGGCTGCGGCCGAAACGGCGGGAACGACCTATCGAGCCGGCGTCATCGGCCTGGGCTGGACCGGCGTCCTCTACGATCTGGCCGGCCGAGGCGGGCTGCACCGGCAGGGAACCTATTGGGATCCCGCCTACGACATGGAGGGGGATCGCCCCACGCCCGGCGAGATCGACGTTCACCGGAAGTTCTACCACCACGATCACCCGGGAAACGAGGGTCTGCCCGTCTCCTACTCGGAAGCGCTTCACTCCCGTCCCGAAGTGGAACTGGTGGCGGGAGCGGAACGGGACCGGAGACGGCTGGCGGTCTTCGGGGAGCGCTATGGAATCGATGCCCTCTACACCGACGCCATCGAAATGCTGCGGCGCGAACGGCTGGACATCGTCGCGGTCTGCACCAACGTCAAGGGCCGTTCTTTTCTGACCTGCGCCGCGGTGGAGCACGGGGCCAAGGCGGTGATCACGGAGAAGCCCATGGTCTTCACCCTGGAGGAGGCGGACCGCATGGTCCAGGCTTGTGCCGACCGGGGCGTTCCGCTGGTGGCGGGAGCCATTACCACGGTCCATCCCTCTTTCGAGAAGGCGAAGCAGATGGTTCTGGACGGGACCATCGGAGAGGTGGTCTCCATTGAGGCCGGCTTCTACCTCTCCCAGCATCAGAACTGGACCTACTTCATCGACAGTGCGCCGGCCTGGGTAAGCGGCATCGGCGACGGCCCACGCCTGGAAAACGGCAGCGACGAGTTTCGGGGTCAGGGGATGATGGTGACCCGGAAGGGTCAGGTGGTCCACTTTCGGCCCGGCGGTCCCATGATCCGGGTCAGTGGATCGAAGGGGGAGATCAGCTTCGACCGCAGGGGAATAGGATGGAGAATCTGGCGGGACGTCAAGTCTCTGGCCGGTCCGACGCGGCGAGTCGAAGTCCCCTGGCCCGACCCCAAGTTTATCGGTTCCTATGGAGCCGTCAACTGCCTCGACGATGCCCTGAGGTGCCTGGCCGGAGACCTGGACGAACCCAAGAACTCGGGCCGGCGGGTGGCTCAGGCCATCGAGGTGGAGATTGCCCTCAAATTGTCCTCGGCTCGCGGCGGGGAGCGGGTGGAACTTCCGCTGGCCGACCGGTCTCTGGGCCTGAACTACGCCTGGTTCCGTTGAGCAAAAAGGAATTTGGCAACCGAGGATGAAACGCAGGCGCTTCTTTTTGACCGCTCTGACCGCGGGACTCTCCTCGCGCCTGGCCAGGGCTCGAGGCGAGTCGGCTCGCAAGAGCCGTGCCTCGCCGGGCTCTCCGATCCCCCGGATCATGTTCACCCATGACAGCCGCCATCCGGCCGTCTACATGTACGAACCGCCCATGGAGCGGGAGGAGTTCGAGGCGGCGGTGGACGAGCTGGCAGGGACCCCCGTGGATGCCCTGATGTTCGGGCTGGCCGACGGCCGGACCTTCTTTCACGACACCAAGGTGGGCGAGATCTGGGGGGACCCGATCCGGAAATGGCCTCACCTGATCTTTCGGCGGGCGCGCCAGAACGTCAAGATGATGTTGGACCGGGGCCAGGACCCGCTCCGCATCGTCTGCGAACGGGCCCGGGCCAAGGGCATGCGGTTGTACCCGACCCTGTTGGTCAATCAGTGGTTGTTTGGCGATTCTCCCCAAGATGACGTCAGGGCATCCAACTTCCGCTGGAAGAACCGGCATCTGGAAATCGGCGCCGCCGGGGACCTGGAAGAATTTCCGGGAAGGACGCACCTGGACTTCAAGCATGAAGCGGTTCGGGAAGAGCGGTTGGCCGTGATTCGGGAGGTGTTGAACAACTACCCCGTCGATGGTTTCGAACTCCATCTCAATTACGCCGGACCCTTCTTTTTTCACCCGGATCGGGTTGCGGACGGCCGCGGGATCATGTCTTCCTGGGTTGCCCAGGTCCACCAGGCGGTGAAGGCCAGCGGTGCGGAACGGGAGTTGGTGATTACGGTGCCGGTCGACCTGGAACGCGCCTGGTCCCGGGGACTGGACGTTCGGCAGTGGATCCGCGACGGAAGCGTCGACGTCCTGGTGGGAATGTCCCACAACTCCATGGATCATGTGGCCGACTTCCGGCCCCTGGTACAAGCCGCCCGGGGCTCCTCCTGCCGGGTCTACGCGGCTCTCAACGGGCAGGTCTACTCCGACCGGCTTCAGAACGCCGACATCACCGTCACGCGGGCGGGGGCCTGCAACTACTGGGCCCAAGGGGTGGACGGGCTCTACCTGGATTTTTGGTACGCCCGTTGGCCTTACCAGGCGTCCTTCTACGAGCAGCTCCGGGAGGCGCCCCACCCGGACGTGATGGCCGCCAAGGACAAGTTCTACTTCGTGCCGACGCGGGCCGGGACCCGGCTTCGCTCCCACGAGCCACCGTTGCCCCTTCCCCGGAAGCTGAATGTGGGACGGGCGGTGGCAGTCGATCTGGAGATCGCGGACGACCTGTCCCGGTGGGATCGCGCCGGCCGCGTCCACGAGGTTCTGCTTCGCCTGCGGGTCGCCGGGACCACCGAGCTGGACCGGTTGCGGTTCACCCTCAACGGCCGGGTTCTGCCAGAGGAGCGGATGAGAAAGATCAACCAGATGTACACCATGAGGTCCCCCAGGAGGCAAAGAGTTGCCGGCTACTGGTTCGTTTTTCGTCCGGACCGGGAACTATGGCCCCGGCAGGGAAGGAATCGGATCGAGGTCACCCTCCTGGAACGGGACCCGGAAGTGACGCCGCCCGTCGAGCTCCGGGACGTGGAGCTGGAGGTCCGATACCTGCGGGGGAAGAATTCCTGGAGGGGCCGGGATCCGGACGATCTGGGCAGAAACGAGACCATCGTCCGCCTGGGGCCGGGAGCGCGCTTGGTATGACCGTGTTGGATGGGGAGAAGAGAACATGATGAATTCGCTTTTCGGGAAATGCCTTGGGCCTGCGGCGGCTGCGGCGCTGATGGTTTTGCTCGCCGCCGGCTGCCGGATGGGGGAACCCTGGACCGAGGACAACGCCCGGGTGATCCAGGAAAACGGAGTCCAGGGAAGGGAGCGGGAGGTTCCCGATCTGGGCATTCGCTCCAACCTGGACTGGGACAAGGTTTATCCCGATGAGACGCTTCCCAAGCTGGAGTTGGCTCCCGGGGTCACGGCCCGGGCGGCGTGGGGCCAGGGGACTCTCTACGAATACGTGACCTTGGAGCCGGGCGCCGTCTATCCGGAAGAGACCTTGGAAGTGGAGGCGATCACGACGGTCCGGGCCGGCGGCATGACCCTGCGGATGGATGACCAGGATCGAACGTTGGGCAAGAACGATGTGATCTATCTGGCCGAGGGGACCCGGCGCCGGCTGGAGGCGGGCGCCGAGGGCGCGGAGCTGGTCGAAATCTTCTCGCCTCTGAGAACCGACCACCTGGAGTTGGCCGGTGTCGAGGTCGAACCCGCCGAGATGCCGGATCAGGGGGTGATGCCTTCGTTGGAGGCGGGAAAAGTCTACAACATGGGGCAGATTCAGCTCACGCCTCTGATCCCCGCCGACAAGAGCCTTCCCTACCCGCGCAGCAAGGCGAATTCCCGGCTCATCTGGGGCAAGAACGCCATGCTCAGCTTCATCACCCTGGATCCGTCGGCGTTCTTCCCCTTGCACATCCATCCCGAGGACCAACTGATGATGGTGCTTCGAGGGAACGTGGTGCAGACCATGGTCGATCTCAAGCTGCCGGTGGACGGGCAGGCCCGGCATGCCCTCTTCGTTCCGGGAGGAATGGTGCATGCCGGAGAATCGGGGGAGTTCGGAGCCGACGTCCTGGATGCCTTCTGGCCGGTGAGGCCTGACTATCTGGAGGCGGCCACCCGCCAGAGCGCCCGTTTCCAGGAGGTGATCGCCGCCGGAAGCCGGCCGGAGCGGGTCGCAACCGGTTTTACGTTCCTGGAAGGGCCCACCTGGCTGGATGGAAGGCTCTACTTCTCCGACATGTATTTTGAGGATCCGGCGGGGGGCGACTGGACGGGAGACCCCAAGCGGAGCCGCCTGATCCGGATGGAGCCGAACGGTGAGACCAGGGTGCTCTCCCGGGGCCGGCAGACCAACGGAACCATTGCCTCCCGGCGCGGCAACCTCATCGTCTGCGACATGTTCGGACACCGGGTCGTGGAAGTTCATCCCCGGACCGGGAGGATAATCCGCAACGTGCTCAGACGGGTCGGCGGCAAGCCGGTGGACGGCCCCAACGACCTGGTCATGGACGCCAAGGGGGGCATCTATGTCAGCGATCCCCAGTTCACTCTGGAGGCCAAGAAGAGCCAGCCCGGCGCCCAGGTCTACTACGTCCCGCGCAGAGGACGCGCCCGGGTGGTGGTGCCCGCCGGGGAGTTCGCCATGCCCAACGGCGTGGAGGTCTCGCCGGACGGCAAGACTTTCTACTTGAACAACACCTGGAAGAGCCCGGGTGAGAACTTCATCTGGGCCTACGACATCCAGGAGGACGGATCGCTGACCAACAAGCGCAAGTTCGCCATGCTCCACCTGACGCCCGAGGTGATGGATGCCGCCGATCCGGAAGACCGCGTCAACACCCAGGCCGACGGGATGGCGGTGGACATGGAGGGCCGAATCTATGTCGGAACGCTCTCCGGCGTTCAGATCTTCGATAAGACCGGCCTTTACGTCGGGACCATCCACACCCCCGAGCTGCCGGTGGTGAGCTGCACCTTCGGCGGCGACAACTACGACGAGCTCTACATGGTCAGCCCCAATTCCGTCTGGAGGATACCGACGAGGGTTCAAGGCTTCCGGCATCCGTAGCGTCCGGGCCGCGGGGAACACCATGAAGAAGCCGCGCATCTACTTCCACAACGACGGCCGCCATCCGTTGATCTACATGCACGAGCCTCCCATGCAGAAGGAGGAGTACGAAGCCGCGGTGGACGAACTGTTGGGAACTCCTGTCGATGCCCTGGTTTTCTCCCTGGGTGAGGGGCGCACCATGCTCCACGACACGAAGGCCGGCGAGCTCTGGGGGCACAACGTGGAGAAATGGCCTCATCTGATCTGGCGGCGGGCGCATCAGAACGCTCGCATGATGATCGATGCCGGGCATGATCCGCTTCGAGTCGTCGCCGACCGGGCCCGGAGCGAGAACATCCGCTTCTATCCCTCCCTCAACGTGCAGTGGCCGGCCGTCAAACGGGGCGAGGGGACCGTCTGGGTTCGAGTCTCCGACTTCCGCTGGAACAACAAACACCTGGAAATCGGCGCCGAGGGCGACGTGGACCCTGGATATCCCGGTTTCGGGTGCCTGGATTTTCGACATCGGGAGGCGCGGGACGAACGCTTCGCCATCGTGGAGGAGACGGTCCGGCGGTATCCGGTGGACGGCTTCGAGCTCAGCCTCAACGGTTTTCCCTATTTCTTCGCTCCGCACCGGATCGACGACGGACGTCCCATTCTCACCGAGTGGGTGAGGCGGGTTTCCGAGACCGTCCGAGGCAGCGGATCGGATCGGGAGCTGCTGGTGAAAGTGCCCACCAACCTGGCCGGCGGCTACTCGCTGGGATTGGATGTCGAGGAGTGGATTCGCCAAGGGCTGGTGGATGTCCTGGTGGTCCAGGACCGGCCGGGCGTCGTGAACCAGATGGCCGATTTCCGTCCCCTGGTGAAGGCGGCCCGGGGAACGGGCACCCGGGTCGTGGCGGCGATCCATAGCGTCGTGAACACCGACCGGCTGGACGTGGAGACCATCGAGATGCTCCGGGCCACGGCGTGCAATTACTGGGCTCAGGGCGTCGACGGGATGTACCTGGACCGGGGCTGGTTCCTGGACTGGCCCTACGAAGCCCCTTTCTACCAGAAGCTGCGGGAGCTTCCCTATCCCCGCCTGATGGAGGCCAAGGACAAGCATTACCATGTGCTGACCCAGCCGGGCCAGGGGGCCGAGGACACGGTCCTTCAGACGCCGGCTCCGCTTCCGGCCAAACTGGAGGTGGGCCGGCCCGTCCGCCTGGATTTCACCATCAGCGACGATCTGCACCGTTGGGATTCGGTGGGAAGGGTGCATCGGGTTCTGCTGAGGATCCGGGTGAGGCAGACGACCGAGTTGGATCGCTGGCGGTTTCGACTCAACGGGCGGGAGCTTCCTGAGGATTCGCTCCGGAAGATCAATCATATGTATAAGATGCACGCCCCGCGGCAGCGGATCTCAGGCTATTGGTTCGTCTTCACGCTGGAGCGCGGCCACTGGCCCAAGAACGGGGCCAACCGAATGGAGATCACTCTGTTGGAGCGGGACCCGGAGGTGACCAAACCGATCAGGGTCTGGGATCTGGAGTTGGAGACGCGGTACCTGATGGGAAAGAACTTCCACCGGGAATACGTGGATCCGGATCTGGGCCCCTACGAGTTCTCCTCCGCGTAGGAGGGACTGGGAGGGGGGACTTTTGGTCCCCCACTCTTCCGCGTTGCTATGGGGAAGTGTAGAGGGGGGACTCCCGTTCCCCATAATCCCCTTGGTCGGCGACAGGAAAGTCGCCGCACCTACTCGGCGGTAGGAAAACCGCCCCGGCGACAGGAAAGTCGCCGGGCCTGGGTCGCTCCGCTCCCTCGGCGGCAAGAAAGCCGCCGCTCCCGGCGGTAGGAACACCGCCGCTCCGGGCGGCTTCTATCGTGCCTCCACCACGACCGTGTCCAGCTTGTCCTTTTCCCGGGCGACCCCGATGATCATCAGTTCCAGGGAAGAGTCCGGGCCGCCGGCGATCGAGTGAGCTTCGTCCAGGAGGACAGGAACAGCGTCTCCATCCGCTACCGGGGCGGTTTCTTCCCGGTCTCCCACGCCGAGGCGGAAAGTTCCGGTCCCGGCCATCACGTAAAACACTTCCTCCACACCCTGGTGCCGATGCTTCCCCAACGAGGTTCCCGGAGGAAGGAGCAGGTGGTCCACGTAGGCCCAGTTGGTTCGGAACACCTCCGGTGAGAGCGCCCGCCGGTAAAGGACGGTTCCGGTCCCGCCGTGGAGTCTGTCCGTGGCCTTGAGCAGCCGGCGGTCCAGCCGCATGGTCATGAAGACGGGCACCGGGTCTTTGGGGACGCCGACCCGGTCGTCTCCCAGATCGAAGGCATCGTACTTTCGCTTGACCGAGGAGACGGCGATGTTCATCCATTGGGTGGGCCGGTCCGTCGGATTGTAGATGCCGTGGGAGCTTCCCTGGCGGCAGGGCGCACCGGCCGGACCTTGAAGCGTGGAGGTCCTTCCGTCGATGGTGAACTCGGCCTCGTTGTCGAAGATGACGTACATCTCCTCCATCCGGTTGTGGAAATGATGGCCGATGCCTCCGCCGGGATGCAGCACGCCCCGGTGGACGAACAGGAGATTGGTGGTCAAGGCGTCCCGTCCCAGGAGGGTCATGTAGGCCATCTCTCCGGCGCCGCCGTGGACGGCCTTGATGGTCCGCAGAGCCTCGGGTGTGGTGTGTCCGATCCGTTCCGCCAGGGGCTTTTTCTGGGCCGCGGCCGAAGTGAAGAACAGCAACATAAGCAGAAGTGCTTTCATGGGTATGTCCAAGTTTCGGGTACCGGCTGGGGACCGCTGAAACTCAAGCCGGACACCGGCCGTGCGAATGCCCGTAGGAGACCCGGCGGCATCACCAGCCGCGGCGGTACCCCTCCAGGACGATTCGACGATAGACGGCGGGCGGCAACTGAAAGTCGCGGAAGACCTTCAGCTTGTAGCGATCGTTCAAGAGGTGCTTGAGCCGGAGATTCCGCTTCAGGTTCCTGTCTGGCGGCCGCGACCGGTCGGCTTCGTCCCGGGCCCTTTGTTCAGCTTTCTTCCATGCCATGAAGATGTCGCGGCGAACCGAGCTGTCCGATGGAAGATCCGCGACGAAAGAGACAGGGCGCGCCACCGACTTGTGCACGTAGCGGGTCGCCGCGGAGAAGAGATGAATGGCGTACCAGTTGCCTTTTTCGTCCTCCAATTGGAAGACGTCGTGGCGTGCCGCCTTGGCCACGATTCCGGCGCCGCGGCGGGGCGCGTTACGGATATTGGCGATTCGGGTCCTGATCTCGACGTAATGGGCCGCACTCAGCAGCGGTCCGCTCAGAAAGAGCAGGATCAATCCGAGGCAGACCGACGGCGCGGGTCTCATTCGCCCGCTAGTCTCCCGAACGGGAATTGGCGTCGGAAGAGGATTCCGCTTCCCGGGACTCCGGGGACGGTTTTCTGATTCGAGGCTTCATATGGGTTCCGGACCCCGGACCCATGGGTTTGAGTTTCGACACCTCGTGAAAATGAAAACCGATGGTCTCAGGCTCGGCTTCCTCGAGATCCGGGTCTCCGGCGTAGTCGTAGCGCTCTACCGGAGCCAGACCTTTCTTCCGTTCGAAACGCCGCTGGCGCTTCAGGCTGGCCTTCTCCATTCTGCGCAACTCTTTTTGCCGCTTGAGGTAGGATTGTCGAGACTTCCTGGCCATACGGAGGACCTCCGGGGGATTGAACAACAATGGCTTCGAGAGTTCCGCCCGGCGAACTTAAACTCTACATGGAACCCTGAAAATATTCCAGCGAGCGGCTTCCGGCCGCCGGCCCATTTGGTTGAAATCCTTTCGGATGACTGTCAAGTTTGGTAGTCAGGTCACCATGTCACAGATCCGGCGGCTCCTCCCGGCCACCCTCGTCCTTGCGTTTTCGGGCTTGGCTCTGGCGCAGGAACGGCGTGTTCCCGAACGTGGGTACAAGGACTGGCGAGTGTACGGAGGCACGGCCGAAAGCATCCGCTACTCGGCATTGACCCAGATCCATCGTGGGAACATTCAACGGCTGGAGTTGGCCTGGACGCACGACACGGGGGATGCCACTGAAGATTCGGAGATGCCGTGCAATCCCATCGTCATCGACGGTGTTCTCTATGCCTTGACGCCGACACTGCGGATCTTCGCGCTGGAGGCGGCCACCGGCAGGTTGATCTGGCGAGCCGAGCTACCCGGAGAATTCACCCGCGCGCAGAGGCGCCTCCGGGGACTGGCTTGGTGGGGGGATGAACGGGAGGGGCGCATATTCGCCACCAAGGGGCCGTACCTCTATGCCCTGGACGCCCGCAACGGCCGGCTGATACCGGGGTTCGGCGATTCGGGGCGGGTCGATCTCAGAGTCGGCTTGGGGCGTCCGCCCGAGACTCTTCGAATCTGGGCCAGAACGCCGGGCGTGGTCTACGGGGACCTCCTGATCCAGGGCAGCGTCATGAGCGAGGGTCTTCCGGCACCGCCCGGTGACGTCCGCGCCTACGACGTGCGTTCCGGCGAGCTGCGCTGGTCTTTCCACACGATTCCCCGTCCGGGAGAGTTTGGCTACGAGACCTGGCCGGAGGACGCCTGGAAATACGCCGGGGCCGCCAACAGTTGGGCGGGCATGAGCGTGGACCTGCAAAGGGGAATGGTCTTCATCCCCACGGGGTCGGCCTCCTTCGACTTCTACGGCGCCAATCGCCACGGCGACAATCTCTTTGCCAATTCCCTGATCGCACTCCGGGCCGCGACCGGAGAGCGGGTCTGGCATTTCCAGTTCGTTCGCCACGATCTCTGGGATCGGGACATTCCGGCTCAGCCCTCGCTGGTCACGGTGAAGCGGGACGGGCGGCTGGTGGACGCCGTGGCGCAGACCACGAAGTCGGGTCACGTCTTCGTATTCGACCGGGAGCGGGGAACTCCCCTGTTCCCCATCGAGTACCGGCCGGCGCCGGAAACCGACGTCGTGGGGGAACGGGTCGCCGCCACCCAGCCCTTCCCCCTGAAACCGCCTCCGTTTGCGCGGCAGCGGCTGACCGAGGAGATGGTCACGCGCCGTACACCGGAGGCGCATGAAGCCGTCCTGAAGTGGTTGAGGAGCCTGCGAAACGAAGGTCCCTTCACCCCTCCCAGCCTCCAGGGGACGGTCATCTTCCCCGGGTTCGATGGTGGCGCGAATTGGGGAGGGGCCGCCTTCGATCCCGAGACCGGACTGCTCTACGTGAATGCCAACGAAATGGCGTGGGTCCTGCGACTAGTGGAGACCTCCCGGCCCGAACAACCGTTCGGCGGACAGCAACTGTACCTGGACCGGTGCGCCGGTTGCCACCGGGAGGACCTCCGGGGAACTCCGCCCGAATTCCCGTCTCTTGTCCACCTGAGAAATCACTCGAACGAGCAGGAGGTCGTCCGCATGATCCGCGAGGGCGGGGGCCGGATGCCCGGTTTCCACCAGTTGGAACAGGACGAGCTCCAGGCGGTGGCTCGCTATCTCTTGAAGGGCGAGGATGCTCCTCTGAGCAGAAAGGGAAGGAAAGCCCGGGACCCGGTCCTCCGTTACCGGCATGCCGGCTACGACAAGCTGTTGGACCCGGACGGATATCCGGGCGTCGAGCCCCCTTGGGGCACGCTGACGGCCGTCGATCTGGACCGGGGAGAAATCGCCTGGCAGATTCCCTTGGGAGAATTGCCCGGGTTGGCCGCCCGTGG
>JAPOYZ010000479.1:0-2728 GCA_026706325.1 Candidatus Aminicenantota bacterium | reverse complement strand
CCCCGAGTCGGCCGCCCGGGGCCTCCGAAACACGGGGACCGAGAACTACGGCGGGCCGGTGGTCACCGCCGGCGGCCTCGTATTCATCGGGGCCACCAACCATGACAGCAAATTCCGGGCCTTCGACAAGGCCACGGGCCGCCTGTTGTGGGAGACCGGCCTTCCGGCGGGAGGGAATGCCACTCCCGCCGTGTATCAGGCCGGGGGACGCCAGTTCGTGGTCATCGCAGCCGGAGGCGGCAAATCGGGGGCGCCGTCGGGGGGCAGCTATCTGGCGTTCGCCCTGCCGGATGGGGAAACCGAAAACGATCCCTGAAACGAAGACGGTCGCGGCCCTCCGGTCGGTTACCGATCTGAGCCGACTCGCGAATGATAGGTGGCCGTCACTTGCTTCTTGCGTGAGTCCAACAATTTCATGTGGAGACTGAATTCGATCGTCACATCCGCATGGCTTCTGGCCTGTTCTCAGGTGACGGCGGCAGAGCTCACCCGGTTTCCCATCGGCGGCAGTGGAATTCCCAGTGCGATCCGGGTCGGCAGAGCGGGACTGGCGCACACTGGAATGATCGTCGGAGCCGAGGCAGGACAGGGGGCGTCCGGCATTTCCGGGGTCGCCGCGCAGCTCGGGGCCATTGCCCGGCATTACGGGTCGACGCTTGCAGACGTGGCCAAATTGAACCTCTACGTCGCCGAACCCCAACCTGGTCTGATCCGCCGGATCGAAACTGAAATCGAGCAGGCGTGGTCCCGTGAAGCCTGCCCCACCCTCACGCTGATTCCATCGCCGATTCCGGGAGGCGCGTCCGTCGCCGCGGACGCCGTCATCGCCGTCCCCATGAATGATGACGCGGTCACCCGATTCGGCAACAAGGCATCCGTGATGCCGCCGGGCCGCGACATACTCTACGTATCCGGCCGCGTGGGTTCCGGCGCCCTGGCGCAAGCCACGACGGAGACCATGAGACAACTCTTCGACGTGCTGGCGCACCTGGGGAGCACCCCGTCCGACGTGGTGCAAGTCAAGGCCTTCATTCAACCCATGTCCCTTTGGGAGACCGTCCAACTTGAAATCGACCGAGCCTTCGGGGACGTCTCCTCGCCGCCGGTGGTCTACGTCGCGTGGACGTCCCCGTCACGCGCCATCGAGATCGAATTGATCGCGGCAGCGCCCGATCGGCAGAAGAAGGAAATGACCGTCAGCTACATCACGCCTCCCGGTGACCAGGCGTCCCCGGTCTACAGTCGTGTGGCGCGGGTCCACGCCGGCGAATTGATCTACATCGGTGGCATCGCCGCCCGCGAAGCGGCCCCGCCGGAAGGGGAAGTCCGGGCGGTCCTCGATGAACTGCGGCGCGTTGCCGAGGCGGCCGGGTCGAACCTCAATCACTTGGCCAAGGCGACCTATTACGTCTCCGGCAGGCCGGCGTCGCAGATGCTGAACCAATTGCGGCCCGAGTACTATCCGCCGACCCGGCCGCCGGCCGCATCCAAGATCACCGTGGCAACCATCGGCATCCCGGACCGCACCTTGCTGGTGGATATGGTCGCGGTGCCGGTGGGCCAGTGAAACAAGCGAGGCCGGTTAGCCGGCAGATCCTTTGGACCGGGAATCCCTTTCCCGGTTTGCCGCTTCGATGGAGTGAAAGTACTGAACACCCTTCGGCGCTACGGGTCGTGCCAAGCGGCGGGAAAACTCCCATAGCCGCCGGATGCGGTGGGCGAGGCGAGGATGATTCGAGTCGGACCATAGGACACGGCGCGCGTCGTCATGGTCCTTGAATTTGGTGACCGGCACGCTAGTCCTCCAAGCCGAACTTTTCCCTTAACGCTGCTGCGTCAGCCTTGTCAATTGGACGAACCGTCCCTTTCTTCATTCTGTAGAGTGTCGCAGCCGTGGCCAGACGAATCCTGACCCCCTCCAACTCGACCTCCTCGACATCGAGATCGTCGAATGCGAATTCGGTACCCAGCCGAGACAACAAGTCGATGGCAAAATCTTCATTTGGAGGGCCATAGCGGATGACGGGGAATGCGTCAGCCATCTCACAGGCCTTGATTTCTTCGATTTGAGGGTCGTTCCAGACCGCCCTCAGCGCGGCCTTGAAGCGTTCCACGTTTCCGTCTTCCAGCCGAACGAAAAAGTCAATGTCTTCGGTAGCCCGGATGATCCCGTGGAGGTTGAGTGCGGCTCCCCCGACCAACACGTATTCGACGCGGTGCGCCTCAAGCTCTCGCAGAAGTTGGAGGAACCGGTCGAAACTCATGGACGTCCTGCGAAAAGAGTAGCATGACCCGGCTATGGTAACTTGAGGATCTCCCAGTCCATTTTGGGGGAAGATTTCCGTTGTTGCGAAAGAGAAGGGTTCAGTTCGATCGCCGGCGATTCCTGGCCAGGACGGCGGGCGCCATGGGACCGGCCATCTTCGGACGATTGCCGCTCCCGCTGATGGCGAGTCAAAGTGCTCCGCCCCCGGCTCCGGATTGGGACACCGGCAGGGTACGCCATCTACTTCCCACCGTCAGCGATTCCCGGATGCTGGTGAAGGTCTCGTTCAACGGTCCGTTGCCGGACACGCCCAGGCTGCGCATCGGATCTGCCGAGATTGCCGGCCGGATGAACGACACGGCAGGCGAGTTCTGGCAGTTCTACGCCATCGGTCTCGAGCCGAATACTCCGTATTCCCTCTCCCTTGCGGGTCGTGACGGACGAGCGCTGTGCGAACCGTGG
>JAPOYZ010000083.1 GCA_026706325.1 Candidatus Aminicenantota bacterium | reverse complement strand
CCAACGCCGCCCACCTGCTGGCCCACCTCAAGCCCGGAATGCGCGTTCTCGATCTGGGTTGCGGTCCGGGAACCATCTCGTTGGGCTTGGCGAAGGCGGTAGACCCCGCAGAGGTGCATGGCATCGACATGGAAGAGTCGCAGATCGAGATAGCCCGGGCCGCCGCTACGGCAGGCGGACACCGCAACGCGGTCTTCCGGACAGGCGATGTGACCCGGCTTCCCTATGAGGACAGTTCGTTCGATGCCGCCCACTGTCACGCGCTCCTCATGCACGTTCCCGACACCGACGCCGTCCTGGCCGAGGTGAAACGGGTACTGAAGCCGGGAGGCCTCATCTCGGCGCGCGAAATGATCGGTTCCTCATCCTTTTCCGAACCCGCATTCGAGGCCCTGGCCGATGCCTGGATAACCTTCTCCAAGCTGCTCGAGGCCAACGGGTCCCATCCGGAGATGGGCAAGGAACTGCCGAGGAGATTTCTCGAGGCCGGGTTCTCGGTGATCCATGGAAGTGCATCCTTCGAATACTTCGGTACGCCCGAGGACGTTGCCTTCTACCACAACTTTTCCGTCAGTTGGTTCTTTGCGCCAAATGTCGTGGAGGCTGCCATCAAATTCGGGCTGGCAACTCAGGAGAAATTCGACAATTGGCGCCGCTTGCTGGATCAGTGGAAGGATTCCCCGGGCGCCGTCTCCGCCATCGCCTGGGGAGAGGCGGTCGGGCGGAAGCCGTAGTCGCTCTCGGGTCGTAGATTGTGCTTTCCGGCGAATTCCGGCTGGATGGAACACCAGCTAGATTCAGACGCGGTCTGAGGTTGGACCGAGGACCTGGTTTGGGGAAGCGTTCGTCACAGCTTAAGCCGGCAAACGATGCCGACGTCGTCGCAGTACCACAGGACCCCGTCCCGGATGCTCATTCCGTGGGGCAGGGGATCCTTGTCGGCAAGCTGGATCTTCTCGAGGATCTCGCCGGATGTGGGATCGTGCTTGAAGAAGGCGTTGAGGTTGGTGTCCGTGCACCAGAGGTAGTCGCCTTCCCAGCCGATGCCGTGGGGGCGGTTGCCCACGGAGGGAAAGCGCTGCTCCACCATCCAGCATTCGGGGTCGATGCGGTAGATCATTCGGGAAGGCGGCACCGCTGCCCACAGCTTGCCCTTCCGCCATTCCAGGCCGTGAGCGCCTGTTGCCGGGCGGGGCTCGGCGGAGGCGGGCGTTGCGCTCGCAGGTTCCGGGGGTGGCGCCAACGGGCTTCGCCGGCCGGGGGGATCCGAGGGCATTCTGTAGATCACGCCCGCGCCGGGTGTGAAGTGCTTGGCGAGGGTCTTGCCGCTGGAGGCGTCTGCCCGGATGATCTCCCGGCTGTAGGTCGACGCCACCCAGATTGCCTCTCCGTCGAAAGTGATCCCGCTGGGGTGGACCGCCTCCGTATCGAATTCCCGCAGCACCGTTCCGTCCCCGTAGCTGACCAGGTGGGCCCGGGCGTCCTCCCCATCGATGATCCACAGGCCCTCATCGGTCGCCTGCAGGCCGTTGGGGTAGGGACCGGGACTCTTGAAGACGGTCTCCACGTCGCTGGCCTCGCGCACAGGGATTTTGCCTAGCGCCGGGGCGGCGGCCAGCAGCGCCAGGAACTGCCTGCGTTCCATCATGGGTTTCAGCTCTGGGGGGGCAGGGTAACCCGCACCCGGTCCGATTGCCTTGGTAGGTGGCAAGGATTTCACGGCCTCGCCGGCGAGTCAAGGTTGGGTTGGTTCGAGAAAAGAATCCGACCAAGCGTGACGGCTCCGCCGCGTCGGCAGGCATGGTCCCGGCAAGCCGGCGCGCGTCCCTGGAGGTGCAAGAGGGATGGGAAGCGGCCCACCCGGGAGCGCGGGCGTCCCGCCCGCACACGTCGTGGCACAGCCACGGCCAACTCCTCAACCCGGGTCGACCGGCAACGGCGCCAGGACGCTGCTTCGGCCGAGCCTATGCCGTTTCCGCCGGCAAAGTGGCCGGGCGCCGCATCGCAGGGAAAC
>JAPOYZ010000215.1 GCA_026706325.1 Candidatus Aminicenantota bacterium | reverse complement strand
CGAGCCCAACGCCGTGATCAAGAACGACATCGAGTTCATCCTGATGCAGAGGAAGCCCGGCGGGTACCGCAGCCCATCCCCCGCGGCGCGAGTGCTCAGCCTGATTTCAGCGGCCGAGCACCGCGAGTGGTTCCGGCAGATCTGGACGATCCCGGGCGCGTCGACGCGGCAGCATCCGGCGCCCTATCCGCAGGAACTCGCATCCCGCCTGATCCGCATGTTCTCGTTCGTCGGCGACACGGTGCTCGACCCGTTCCTCGGGACCGGGACGACTTCGGTGGCGGCGGTGCGGGCCGGGAGGAACAGCGTGGGGGTCGAGGTGGACCGGGAGTACGTGGAGTTGGCGCGGTCGCGGTTCCTGGATGAGGAGGTGGGGCTGTTCGGGAGGGGGCGGTTGAGGGTGGAGGGGTGATTGGACGAGGGCCCACCGACCGTGGAGGAATCACTCCTCACAATGGCTCCGAGTCATAGGAGCTGCTGGCTTCACGTCGGTCTTGCTGTGACGCTAACCGACAAGCCTACTCCTCCGTGCCAGCCGTCACGGGAAGGGCCGTTTGCGGATCTCCCCTGACCTCAGCCCAGGCGTCTGCGGCCACCATCTTGAATTCGACTTGCTCGACGACCACCTCCAACACTTGGTCGGTCAGCTTTTCTTGAATCTCCTCGCACATGTGGGCCTCACCGTTCAGACCACCGGGCGAAGACGCGTATCCCACGATGATATGGACCGGTCTGTCCCCGTAAGCGTTCCTTATTCTCATGAAGCGCGAGACGAAAGCGTCCGCTTCCTTTCGAGCGGTCGCCGCGGCGAGGTTGACGCCGTCCACCAACAGAACGCCGCGGCCCGTTTCCAATCCTCTCCGAACCTGCTCCTTGGTGCCACCGAATGCTGACACTTGTGGCCGCGAAGGAATGAGGTCGGTCAATTCACCGAGGGCTTGGTTGATCGCCGAGTCGATTCGCTGTGCTCCGCGTTCTCGCGGTTGCGTAGGTTGGACCACGGCTTCGAAGAGCCATTCGATTTCGGCTTCGGGCTCATCCATCGGGTCCATTGCCTTGGGGGGGTCGAGCCGCACAGCGGTGGAGAGGACTTCGGAGACAGCCTTCCAGAAGGAGGCGCACGTCGGTTCCGCCGGAGCGGGCTCATACGGGACCCTCCGAGCGTTGGCCCAGCGCTGGATCTGGTTCTTGGTGATCTGCATCAACCTCCGAGTGGCGGGGTCGATGCCTCGCACCTTCTCGTCCTGTTCCAGCCACCGCCACCTCTCCCATTCGTTCGGGGTGTCCCATGCGACGACGCCAACCGGAACGGCGTGGTCACTGGTGTCGTCCAGGCAAGCCCGGACGACGGAGTAGCCATGCAGGATGTCCCTATGTGATGTCGAGAGCATGCTGTCCTCCTGAGTCGATCGAAGCCAATTCCAGCCAATGATCCTTACGAGCCAACGTCTCCAGCGTGTCCATCCGATGTAAGAGGAATTCTTCAAGGGTGGTGGGGTCCGCGCCAGCCGTCTCGATCCATTCGTCCGGGCAGGCGCCAGCGAAGTCTCCCGCCCGGTCCCGTAGTCCCTTCGCCTCGGCGAAGCAAGCCTCGACCATGCTCGGTCCCTGTTTGAGGAGAACGCTCTCCATGCCGTCAAGCATCTGACCCTTCGGCTCACCGAAACGATCTCGCAACCTCTCGGGTTGAACGATGGCCGATGGGTGGAAGAACGCGTCGCTTTGGTCGATTGGGATCAGGTCGAAACGGCGGGGATTCGAGTCACTCCTTGCGAGGAGTACATTACCGTGAGTCCGGCGGTCAGGGTTCCCCAGGATCACGTCCGCCAAGTAGAGCCGAAAGAGATCTGGAGGATCCGCCAGGTCATCGACCAGATCAGCGGTAAACTCGACTTCCTGAACCCCGTGAACTATCAGCCGGGTACCCGCGGGACCGCTTGAGGAATCCAGAACCTACTTCAGCTGCTAGCAAAGCAAGGTGGGCTGGCTCGTGGAGGCTGCGCCATGGCTAGATG
>JAPOYZ010000397.1 GCA_026706325.1 Candidatus Aminicenantota bacterium | reverse complement strand
TGCCCTCTGCGTCCTGCACTTCCACGCGGATGCTCCCGCCAGGATCGGTCTGGCCGTTCAGCAGCAGGCGGTTCCCTTCCACGACGAGGGGCAGCGTCGTGAACTCCCCTTTCGATCGGCTCGGCTCCACGTGCGCGAGCCTCCCCGCCTTGCACTTCGCCAGACCGGTGAGCACCCGGCAGTTGTTGATCTCATCGCGAAAGGCCTCCCAGCTCGTGAAGAACGGTGCGAGCTCGAAGTAGGGCAGCCTCGCCTTGAACTCCTCCAGGGTGCCGGCTGCGGCCTCGCGCCTACCGCTGCCCAGCATGTATCGTTGATTCCCCGCGGTAAAGGTGAAGAGCCACTCCTCTTCTCCATCGCTGTTCGTGATCGGATGGTAACTGCTCAGCCCGCTGCTGCCGGTATTCCAGCTCCCTATCGGTCCATTTTCCAGAAGCGGCTTCCGATTCGCCCCGAACTTGCCCCAGTGGATCAGGTCCCGGCTCCACATCAAATGCTGACGGTTCTGCTGTGTCGAAAAATCCCAGTTCAGCAGCGCGCCCAGATAGAGCTGGCCATCCGTGTCGCTCAGGTCACTGCCCGCCGGCCTGAGGAACCCGAACCCGTAGAGCGTCGTACCCGGCGGGTCGTGCTCGTCAGGCACCGTCTGGTGACGGCGTTCCCAGTGGATCCCGTCTCGCGTCCACGTTACGGCGCGCGTCCTGACGGCCGCTACGCGATGCCAGAGGTAGAAGGGCAGCCCGTTGGGCGGGTAGGCCGGGTAGTCCGGCCGGTAGTAGTAGAAGAAGGTCTTGCTGTGCCGGTGATAGAACGTGGCCGTCGATCGGCCGCCCGGATAGGCCAGCGCGAACGGCTCTCCCTCGAACGGGAAGGTGGAGGCCCGTTCGTTGGTGTGAATAAGATGCATACCGCGCGCACCGGTCAGGACCGGCCTGCGTGTCAGCGCGAGGAAGGTGTCCCCCCGCCGCTCGAACCCCCAGAACTCCCGGTGCTTCGGTTTGAAGCCCCCTTCGAACTGGTCCGCCGGCTCCATGCTCTGGTCCAGGAAGACCCGGAACACGAAATTGTCCATGTCCACGGGACCGTCCTTTTTTCGATCGTAGAACCGGTAACGATACCGTCTCGGAAGCGGGCGCTCCTTCACGGGCGCCGGAAAGCTGTCGAACTCGCCTGACATCAGGAAGTCTTCGCGAGACTTGTCTCTCAGGATGTTGTTGTTCTTCGATCCGTTGTACTCCACGAGGCCCAGGTCCGGCTTTTCCCACTTCACCCCGTCGCTCGACACAGTAAGACACAGAAATCGAGTCGAATACGCGGTGATCGTCGACCGCACGCCCATGTCCCACAACCGCTTGTCCTCCGTCAGCGGCCCCGCGTAATAAGTGGCCCGAAACTGTCCCGCCTCCTTGTCATACCAGAAGGAGTTGATCGGCTGATGATCGGGACCCTGCTCCCACGGGCGGTCGATCTCCACGATCGGTCCGTCCGATACGACCTCCAGCTGATCCGGGGCGTGCCGCAGCCCGGAGGAAGACCCGAAGATCCATCCGTCCACCATGTACTGCGGCGAATGTCCGACGCGAAGCGGGCTCACCGGCCGCTTCTGTCGGTATGGCGTCTCCATAAAAATCTGACGGACCAAGTAAGGGCCGACCGCCCTGCTCCCCTGATAGATCCTCACCCGCAGCCAGAACTCCCCGCGCCCCCACTTCTCCCCGTCAAAACTGTACCGTTTCGTCTTCCCATTCAGCTTCAGGTTGAGGGGTCCCGCGAGTCGCTTGTGGCTCTTCGGGTCCACGACCTCGACCTTCACCGAACAGGTCTTCACCCGGTTGGGAATCGTACGAATCGTGAAGCCCATTTCGGTGGTGTCGATAAACGCGGGCCGCTCCGGGCAGCACTCGATGAACTGTCGCAGCGAATCGACCTGCGCCAGCTGCATGCCCCCGATCTCCCCGAAGAAGCTGTTCGCATTCACCCTCAAGTCGCCCGAGGCTACCTTCCTTCGGCCGGACT
>JAPOYZ010000209.1 GCA_026706325.1 Candidatus Aminicenantota bacterium | reverse complement strand
TGAGGCGGAAGAAGCGGTTCGTGGGGGCAGGGTCATACCCGATGCGCCGAAGGAGAAGCCCCAGGAGGGTGAGAGTGTGGCCGACGGCGACGGAGAGGTCGTTGACAACGGCCAGCGTCAGCCCATGTCGGTCTCGGTTGGCGACCGGGTCCTTTTCGGGAAGTACGCCGGAACCGAGGTCACCCTGGACGACGAAGAATACCTGATCATGCGCGAGGACGAAGTCCTGGGCATCCTGGAGGACTAGGTTGCCTGAACCGGTATTGTTCGCCGCAATCAGCAACGATCCCCACAATTCTTAGGAAAAGAAGGAGACAAG
Organism: Candidatus Aminicenantota bacterium; assembly: GCA_026706325.1. GTDB lineage: Bacteria > Acidobacteriota > UBA6911 > RPQK01 > JAJDTT01 > JAJDTT01. Next base: position 1,709 of record JAPOYZ010000209.1, on the reverse strand, counting down.
GAACATGGCAGCAAAAGAAGTCACTCACGGCGAGGAGGCGCGACGAGCCCTGATTCGGGGCGTCAACATCCTGGCCAACGCGGTCAAGATCACATTGGGCCCCAAGGGCCGGAACGTGGTCCTGGAGAAGAAGTTCGGTTCCCCCGTCATCACCAAGGATGGTGTGACCGTCGCCAAGGAAGTCGAGCTGGAAGGGTTGGAGAAGGTCGGAGCCTCCATGCTTCGCGAGGTGGCCAGCAAGACCAGCGACGTGGCCGGCGACGGCACCACCACCGCCACCGTCCTGGCCCAGGCCATCATCCTGGAAGGCGTGAAGACGGTGGCCGCGGGCGCCAATCCCATGGCCATCAAGCGAGGGATCGACCAAGCCGTCGCTGCGGCCGTCTGGGAAATCCGGAAGCTCTCCACCGAGATCAAGGGCGAGATGATCGCCCAGGTGGGCTCCATCTCGGCCAACAACGACGCCACCATCGGCGAGATCATCGCCGAGGCCATGAGGAAGGTGGGCAAGGACGGCGTCATCACCGTGGAAGAGGCCAAGTCCATCGAAACCTCTCTGGAGGTGGTGGAGGGGATGCAGTTCGACCGCGGCTACCTTTCCCCCTATTTCGTGACCGACCCGGACCGGATGGAGTCCATCCTTGACGACGCCTTCGTCCTGCTGCACGAGAAGAAGATCAGCTCCATGAAGGACCTGCTGCCTCTGCTGGAGCAGGTGGCCAAGACGGGCAAGCCCTTCATCGTGGTGGCCGAGGACGTCGAGGGCGAGGCGCTGGCGACCCTGGTGGTCAACAAGCTTCGCGGCACCCTGCATGGCTGCGCGGTCAAGGCTCCCGGTTTCGGCGACCGCCGCAAGGCCATGCTGGAGGACATCGCCATCCTCACCGGCGGCAAGGTGATCTCCGAAGACCTGGGCATCAAGCTGGAGAACGTCCGGATCGAAGACCTGGGCCGGGCCAAGAAGGTGACGGTGGACAAGGACAACACCACCATCGTCGAAGGCGCCGGAAACCAGCCGGACATCGCCGGCCGCGTGAAGCAGATCCGCAGCCAGATCGAAGAGACCACGTCCGACTACGACCGGGAGAAGCTCCAGGAGCGCCTGGCCAAGCTGGTCGGCGGGGTCGCGGTGATCAAGGTGGGCGCCGCCACCGAAACCGAGCTCAAGGAGAAGAAGGCGCGAGTCGAGGACGCCATGCACGCCACCAAGGCGGCCGCGGAAGAGGGAATCGTCCCCGGCGGCGGAGTGGCCTTCATCCGTGCGCTCATCGGCTTGCAGAACATGAACCTGGCGGACCAGGACGAGCAGACCGGCGTGAACATCGTGCGCCGCGCTCTGGAGGAGCCGGTGCGGCAGATCGCCCAGAACGCCGGCCACGAAGGCGCCGTCATCGTGGGCCGGGTCCGGGAATCGGACGAGTCCAACTTCGGCTTCAACGCCGACTCGGAAGAGTTCGTCGATCTGGTCGATGCCGGTGTCATCGATCCGACGATGGTGGCCCGGACGGCGCTGCAGAACGCATCGTCCATCGCCAGCCTGATGCTGACCACCGAGGCCCTCATCACCGAGATCCCGGAAGAGGAGAAGCCGGCTCCGCCGTCCCCTCACGGCGACATGGGCGGCATGTACTAACAGCCCGTGGCAAAAGTCATCGCGGCATTCGACCGTCCCTGCACAGGCGCGGACTGCGTTGCGATTCGGGCACATA
>JAPOYZ010000225.1 GCA_026706325.1 Candidatus Aminicenantota bacterium | reverse complement strand
AATCTTGGGGCCAAGCTCCACTACATGACCGGCGGCCAGGTCAAGGTTCCGGTGGTGATTCGGACGGCGACCGGAGCCGGCGGCAGCGGCAGCGCGACCCACTCCCAGAGTCTGGAGGCCTGGCTCTACCACGTTCCCGGTCTGAAGCTGGTCATGCCGGCCACGCCCTACGATGCCAAGGGATTGCTGAAGACCGCGATCCGGGATGACAACCCGGTCCTGTTCCTGGAGCACAAGCTGCTCTACCAGGCCAGGGGTCCGGTGCCCGAGATTGACTACGCGATTCCCTTCGGGGAAGCGGTCATCCGCCGCCCGGGCACCGACGTCACGGTCGTGGCCACCGGAGCAATGGTCCAGGAGGCTCTCAAGGCTGCCGACGATTTGTCCCCGCAGGAGAGCGTCGAGCTGGAGGTGATCGATCCCCGGACCATCGTCCCTCTCGATTTGGAAACCATCATCTCGTCGGTCAGAAAAACACGCGCCGCGGTGATCTTGAACGAGGCTCCGCGCCAAGGCTCGTTTGCAGCCTGCCTGGCCAGCCAGATCGGTGAGGCGGCATTCGACTGGCTGGACGCTCCGGTCGTCGCGCTGGGAATGCAACATACGCCGATTCCGTTTTCTCCGGCTTTGGAGAAGGAGTTGATTCCCAACGCCGAATTGCTGAAGGACGCTGTCCGGGAACAACTCGACCTTTGAGTCACGAAGGAGCAATCGGTTTGAAGTCGGGAACGCCGCTGGGAACTGGGCGTAGGCCATGACCGATCTCAGAATGCCGGCATACGGAATCTCCGATGCCGGGGGCACGGTCATTCGCTGGCTGAAGGAGGTCGGGGACGCGGTTCACGCGGGGGAATCCCTGGTCCTGGTCGAAACCGAAAAGGCGGCGGTGGAGTTGGATTCCCCGGCCACCGGGATCTTGCGGGAGATCCGTGTCTCGGAAGGTCATGTGGCGGTCGCCCAGCTCCTGGCCGTCATCGAGGACGAGGCTGCCGCCGGCGAACCTCCAATTTCGTGTCCGGCTCCCGGCGAATTGACCGGCATGCCTTCCGCCGCGGAACCCGTTGCGGAGGCTCCGGTTGCACCGCGGCGCCGGACTCGCCCGGCCAGGCTCTCAGCCGGGCCCAACGTGCGCGCGGCGCCCGCAGCCCGGCGTCTGGCCCGGAAGCATGGCGTCGATCTGGCCGGAATCCGAGGAACCGGGCCCAGAGGCCGGATCGTCCGGGCCGACGTGGAACAACTGATCGGTGCTTCCCAGCCGGCGGCCGCGGCGGACGCCCCCGGCAGTGGACCCACGGCGGAACGGGAGGAGCTCTCGCAGATCAGGCGTGTGGTGGCTCGGCGAATGATGGAGAGCGCCACGATTCCCCAGTTCCATCTGACAGTGGACGCCGACGCCAGTGGGTTGTTGAAGGCGCAACGAGAATGGCGGCAGGCGGGCCGGCGCGTCTCGATTACCGCTTTCCTGGTCAAGAAATTGGCGGAGCTCCTGGAGCGCAATCGCCGTTTCAACGCCTCCTGGAAGGAGGATCACATTGAGATCCACCGCGAGGTGAACATCAACGTCGCCGTGGCCACGGATCGAGGCCTGCTGGTTCCCGTCCTTCGTGATTGCGCCTCAAAGACCATCGATGAGATCGAAGAGCAGCTCGGTGATCTGGTCGATCGCGCCCGAAAGGGAAGAACCCGTCCCGAAGAATTCGCCGGAGGCACCTTCACTCTGAGCAACCTCGGAATGTACGGGATCCGTGAATTCAATGGCTTGATCAATCCTCCCCAGAGTGCGCTGCTGGCCGTCGGGGAGATACGTGAACGGCCCTTCGTGGACCAGAGTGTGATCGGCATTCGCCCCGAGATGTCACTCACGCTGGCGGCGGATCACCGGGTGGTCGACGGCACCGAGGCCGCCCAATTCCTGGACGTGCTGCGAAAAAGCCTGACTCGCCTGTGACGCCGGCCGCGGGAAGCGGCCACGCTCTTCCCGGACGGGTCAACCCATCGAATCGAGGCCGGCGTTTATCCCGATTCGCT
>JAPOYZ010000579.1 GCA_026706325.1 Candidatus Aminicenantota bacterium | reverse complement strand
GACACGTCTCCCATGGTGGATCAGCCGATGCGCGAAGTTGATCCACTCGTCCCGGGGGATCATGCCCATCAGGTCCTTCTCCACCTTTACCGGCGTCTTCTGGTGGGTCAGCCCCAAACGCCGTGAGAGACGCCCCACGTGGGTATCCACCACCACTCCTGAGGCGATACCGTAAGCGGTTCCCAACACCACGTTGGCCGTCTTGCGGGCCACTCCGGGCAGCTTCAGGAGGTCCCGCATGTTCGATGGGACTTCTCCATCGAACTCGTCGACCAGCTTCGTGGCGGACCCGTGAAGGCTCTTGGACTTGTTTCGGAAGAAACCCGTGCTCCGAATGATCTCCTGGAGTTCGTCCAGATCCGCCTCTGCCATTGCATGGGCGTCCGGGTATCGGCGAAAGAGGGCCGGGGTCACCATGTTCACCCGGGCGTCCGTGCACTGGGCGGAGAGAATGGTGGCCACCAGTAGTTGGTACGCACCGTCGTGATGGAGTGCGCAAGTGGCCTCGCCGTACTCCTGCTCCAGGATACGGATGATCTCAAAGACGCGGCGGGCTTCCTTCCGGTTGACCATAGTCTGTCGGACTAGAGCTTTTTCTGGATCACGTATTCGCGATCCGGCTCTTCCGCATCCGGTGGAGTCGCCCTGCGCCTGGAAGGCCCGGGAGGTTTGGGAGGCCGGCGTGAAGACCGTCTCCGAAAGAGCCCGGCAATCCCGGCGAAAACCAGACCCACGAACACGCCCGCCCCCAGGGAGATGGGAGAAAAGCTCCGGATCAGGTAGGACATTAGGCCCGGCGGCGTCAAGTAGAACTCGTGGGGATCCAGAAAGATTTTTTGGTCGTCCGAGTTTATGAGCTGAACCCGCAACTGAGCCCGCTCCGGTTCCAGGATTTCACCGTCCAGGATCCAGGCCCACTCGACCTCCTCCCTGGGCTTGGCTTCCCGGGCCGCCTCCCCCTCCATGAGAACCGCCCTCAGCCGGTCGCTGTCAAAGGACCAGGAGGGCTCAACCTTGAAAGTTCCTCCGAGGGAATCAAACAGGACCCGCTCCTCCTCCTGGAATTCCACCCGATCCGGAGACTCAAATAGAAACTTCATCCTGCAGATCTGCCCCGGGTGTTCCGGAGTCTCGATCTGGAGCCGGCCGACCCGCTTGGAAAGCAGATAGAGGTCGGCAATATCCAACGGCTGACCGTCCCGCTCCTGGACCGATCGCTCCAGCCGCAAGCCGGCACTCAGGCGTGAGGCCATCTCCATGGCGTCGCTCTGCCGTTTGGCCTTGAGAAACTGGGCTTGAATGCTGTCCTTGTTGGAGGTCAGACTCCGGAGTTCCGTGGAGAGCCGCCGGTTGCGGCCCTGGACCTTCTTCAGATCCGCGGTGAGCTTCGTATTGGCCGCTTCCCGCTCGTTCAGGTCGGCGCGGGCCTGTGCCAACTCCTCCGAGAGCTTCTCCCGCTCCCGGCGTGCCGACTCGATGCCCTCGCTCAACGACTGCATCCGGTTGTCCAGCTCGGCGTTCGAGGTCTCTTCGAGATTGAGGCTGCTCAATAACCCGTTCATCTTGACCTGGGCATCCTGCAACTGCCCTTCCAGAGATCGGCGGGTCCTGGCCGCCAGGTTCTTGTCCCGCTCCAGCTCTCGGACCTGGGTTCTGAGTCGGTCGAGTTCGACCGTTATTTCGGTGATCTGCGCGCGTTGCTCCCGGCTGGCCCGTCCCAACCGGGACGCGTTCCGATCGAGGGTCCGGTTTTCCTTCTGGAGCTGAGAAAACTCCCGCTCCAGCTCCTGGTACTGAGGGCTGTCCTCCACGATGGTCCGCAGCACCACCTCATCCGGAGTGTTGGTGGTGGTGGCGAATTCGCGGACCAGAGTTTTGACCTGACCCCGGATGAACTCTCCTTTTGCGGATTCCAACTCCTTGTAGGAGAGTCCTTCGGTCAGGCTGCTCGCCAAACTTTTTTCGAAGTTCTCTCTCTGGGGAAAGGTCTGTTGAGTCGAGGCGGGAAACCGGAACTCCAACGAACCCT
>JAPOYZ010000364.1:19557-19999 GCA_026706325.1 Candidatus Aminicenantota bacterium | reverse complement strand
CTATACAAGATAGCAGTTAGGCAAACAAGTTAGCGCTTATGGGTTACAAACCCCCGCTCCTGTCGATCATTCCCAACCCGGTTCGAACCCCCGGTCTCCGGGGATGACGTTCAACTGTCTCCGCAAGTCGAGGCACACTTCCTCCCAGCGGTCGAGTTCGCCTCTGAGCCGGTTGACGCCGTCGGGGACCGGTCTCCGCTGCAGCAGGTTGTCCAGTTCGCGGGGGTCACGGGTGAGGTCGTAGGCCTCGTCGCCGTATTGGGGATCCCGGATGTAGGAGAGCTCCCGGCTCCGTCCGGCTCGAACCAGGACGTTTCGCCTCCCCGTATTGAAGGTTCCCGTGGGAAAGGTGGACTTGAGGTGTCCATGGTAGTCGCCCACCTGGGAGTAGACCGTGTCTCGCAATGGCCGTTCCGCTCCCCGGCCCACCCAGTCCATCAGG
>JAPOYZ010000364.1:0-19547 GCA_026706325.1 Candidatus Aminicenantota bacterium | reverse complement strand
GAGGCGTTCTCCTTGTCGCGGACAGTGCGGACGAGAAGGCCTACGCGTACGGCCGCCGGCGGCGGCCTTCGGCCGATGTGAACTTCTCCGCCAGCAATGCCGATCCGCATAGACCGTGTCTCGCAATGGCCGTTCCGCTCCCCGGCCCACCCAGTCCATCAGGTCGCGGCCCTGAGCGTACTCGGGAACCGGAATGCCGGCCAGGGAGAGAAAAGTGGGGAACAGATCCACCAGGTCCACGAGGCCGGGGATCCGGATTCCCCGGCGGGCCGTCAGATTCGTGGGCGGGCGGATCACCAGCGGGACATGGGTCAGGCACTCGTAGGGAACCTCGCACTTTTCGAAGAGCCCTTTCTCGCCCATGAAGTCGCCATGGTCGGAGGCGAAGACCACCCAGGTGTTCTCCAGCAGGTCCCGTTCGGCCAGGGCCTGGAAGACCCGGTTCATCTGGTCGTCCACGTAACGGATCATTCCGTTGTAGACGGCCACCACCTTCCTGAGATCGCGTTCGGATGCCTCACCGGTCCTGACTTCCTTGAGGGCTTGGTGCTGCCAGGCGGGCCTCGCCCCGTCGTGGTCCATCACCGGAAGAACGACCCGGTCGGGATCCACCATGGAATCGTAGGGGGGAGGCACGTAATAGGAGGGATGGGGGTCGTTGAAGGAGAAGTGGAGAAAAAAGGGCATCCGGGATCGCCGCGCCGTGTCGATCATGCGGATCGACCGGTCCGCCAGCAGCGCCGAGTGACCCTCCTCGGGAGCGCATTCGATGGCTCCGCACGACCATCCCACGTCCTTTCGGCCATGGGAGTACTTGGTCTCCATCGCGCGGGCTAGCGGACCCGGCTCACGCAGGTCCACCTGCTCGTACCAGCCGCGGCTCAGGTTTCTCCCTTGCTCGAAATGGCCCGACACTGCGGTGTAGTAGCCGGCTGAGGCAAAGAGCTCGGACATCTGCGGCAGGTTCAGAGGGGCCTTGTTCTGCCAGCAGGTCACCTGGTGGACCAACGGATGGACCCCGGTGAAGACGGAGGCGCGGCTGGGAGTGCAGATGGTGCTGGCGGCATAGGTCTCGGGAAAAGTGATTCCTTCGGCGGCCAGATCTTCCATGAAGGGGCAGGAGATCAGCGAATTCCCCAGAATGGGCGCCGCCGAGGCCTTGAGTTGATCGGCGGTGATGTAGACGAGGTTGGGCTTGTCCGCCATCTTCAACTCAAGACGCCCGTGCGGGTTCCATGAGAATCCGTCTCAGTTCGGCACGATCCGATGGGTCGACGTCGCCATCCTTCCGGTGAGACTCTGGCGGACCACGACCACCAGGTCGCGGGGACCGTCCGGCGCGACGCCTGCCGCCATGGGGACGAAGTATTTGTAGCGGAGGAACTTGGCCAGATCCTGCTGGTTGAAGTCCATGTCGATCTTCTCAACGAAGTAGAAGTTCTCCCCAACCCATTTCCCGGCGTCGTCGAAGAGTGCCCCGAACATCTCGATGACGCACCGGTTCTGTCCGCCCTGGGATCTGAAGATGAAGGCGTCGGTGGGAATCCGGGCTTGTACCTGCACATGACCCTTCCGCTTCAGGACCTGGGTGTCGACGGGAAAGTCCTGGAACAGGTCGGGGAACTTGAAGGCGTTGGCCAGATCGGCGGTTTCGGCTTCCCGTGGGTCCTCTTCGACGTAACCTTCCCGGTACCGCAACCGGATGCCCTTTCTCCTGACCTTCACCTTGATCTTGTGGAACTTGCCCTTTTTCCGGACGGAGGACGGGACGTATCCCAAGAGGTAGTACCGGCTGCCGTCCCGGTAGGCGCTCCGGATCGGGCGTTCCAGGTCGTTGTCGTCGGAGAACCAGAGCCCGCCGGTCTCCATGGAGAGGGAGGCCAGGAACTGTTGCGGGGCCGTGATGTCCTCGGTGGAGTAGGTCGGATAGAGGTAATTGCCCGAACCCCTGGTTTCCGGGTTGGCGATGGCCGGGACCATCAGACCTCGGGGATCGATGCTGTACACCGAGACCTGGGCTCGATTGGCCTGGCGTACGGCCGAGTTGAGCCGGCTGAGGAGGTGGGAGGTTTGGGAGGCGCCCGCCATGTAGTTGTTGGCGGCCAGATGGATCAAGGTGACCTGTCCGGGAGAGTAGGTGATGGCCCGTTGGGAGATCAGGTGGGTGACGGTCCGCTTGGCGTCGAGAGGATAGCCCTTGGAGAAGTAGATCAGTTGTTTTCGACCCGGAAGGGAGCCCAGATGCCGGGAGAGTGCGGCGATGGCGGCGCAGGTGAAATCCACTTGCAGTTCTACCTTCACCAAAAGAGCGCGGCCCTCGTCCGCCGCCTGAGAGATGGCTCCGTCCAGATTCGGATCGAGTCTCTGCTCTCCGGTCCCGGTCTGGCCGGGATCGAAGGTATCCAGGGCTCCCGCCTCCATGCGGGCGAAGGCATGGTCCAGAGACTCGATGAACCTGGCGATGCTGGCCTCTTCAAAGTCTCTCGCCACCAGTTGGTCGAGACTGGCGTCCAATCGGGAAATATCGCTGGTGAAGGGCGTTTCGACTCGAAACTGCGGCCGGATGCTGGCCACCATCACCCGGTCGGTGGGGGCCAGTTCGGAGCGGGCGAACCGTCGAATGGATTCCTTGGCCCGTTCCAGCCCGTGAAAGGACATGGCCTGCAGGTCGAACAGGAAGACGAAATAGCCTCTGTCCTGCGGAGTCGTGGGGAGGGTCCTGCTGGCGAGGGCGGGTGCTGGAACGGCGCCCGTTCTGACGTCCGAAACCAAATGTTCCTCGGACCCGGCTCTTTCGCGCAGGTCGAAGAAGGTCAGCCGCTGGAGTTTGCCGTCCTCGAAGACCTGGATTTCCTCGGGTTTCAGGTCGTGAATGAATTGTCCCCGCTTGTCGGTGGCCACCAGGTCGACCAGGACGACCTCGGATTGGGCCCGGAAAGAGGGGACCAGCTCCTGCTGGGCGTCGACGGAAACCAGAGTGAATCCCAGGAAACCGACGGCCCATGACAGGCGGCGAAATCGCATGGCGGCAACAGAAAGGACTTCGAGTTCGGTCACAGAATACAGGCGGAACATTTTATCAGGCCCGGACTACTGATGACGCCGGAATTTTTCCAAGGTCCGAAAGCTCCGGTATACTCGGGCCGTGAGAATCATCTTTCCGGCCGCTCTGGTCTGGGTGGTCCTTTCGCCCGGAATGTCGCCGGCCCAGGATTCCGAGGCGCCGATTTCGGCTCGGAACTTTCTCTGGGTCAACCAGGAATTCTGCACCGCCGGACAACCGACCCACCAGGACCTGATCCGGCTGAAGCAGAAGGGGATCCGATCGGTCCTGAACCTGCGCACCACCGCCGAGGATCCCGGCGTGGCGAAAGAGGGGGCTGCCGTGCAGGCACTGGGGCTCAAGTATTTCCATCTGCCGGTGGACTCGAGTCAATTGGCTCCGAAGTTGGGAGACGAGTTCCTGCGAATCGTCTCGGACGAGTCGAACCGGCCCCTCTTCATCCATTGCGCCAGCGCCAACCGGGTCGGTGCGTTCTGGATTCTTCACCGGGTGGTCAACCAGGGCTGGAGCCGGGCGAGAGCGGAGGAAGAGGCCCGGAAGATCGGCCTGCGGTCCCCGAGGTTGCTGGAGTACGCCCGGAAGTACCTCGAACAGGCTGGCCACTGATTTCCTGGAGGTCTGATATGTGCTGGAATCTGGGGCTGACCTTGCTTTTTCTCTCTTGCGCCGTTGCGGCCCGGGGCCAGACGGAGACGAGGGTCTGGAAAGAATCCGGCTTCGAGGATTTTGCCGACGGTCGCTTCGGAGACGGCGGGGCCAACACCTACGTTTCCCGGCGGGGACGCATCCAGTTGGTGAATCGATGGGACCTGAACCAGGACGGGTTCATCGACCTGGTCTTCTCCAATACGCATCCCCACAAGGAGAAGATGGACGCGGCCATCTATTGGGGAAACGGCCGGGACTTCGACGTGTCCCGACGCTCCTTCATCCCCAACGACGGCGCTCAATGGGCGGCCGCCGGCGATCTGAACGGCGACGGGCGGATGGATGTCGTCTTCCCCAACTATACCAACGGCACTTGGGACGGCATGGACTCGTTCGTCTACTTCGGCGGGATCGAAGAGTTGAAGAGCCGCCGCGACGGCATGGCGTGGGGTTTCCACCCCTTTTCCAGGAAGATCTCCCTCCCTTCGCGGGCGGCCCAGGGAGCCGCCGTGGCCGATCTGAACCGGGACGGGCACCCTGACGTGGTCCTGGCCCTGTCCGCCGGGTTCTGGGAGTACCGCGTCGGATTCCGGGACGGCGGGTACGATTCACCGTCCCGAGTCTTCTGGGGTTCGGGGCAGGGACCGGACCGGGAACGCTACGTGGACGTCCCGGCGCTGGGAGCATCGGACGCCGCCGTGGCCGATCTGAACCGGGATGGATGGCCCGATCTCATCCTGGCCAACCAGGAAGACAAGGGGAACCAGGACATCGACTCCTATGTCCTGTGGGGAGGCGAGCAGGGTTTCAGTCCGCGGCGCAAGGTGGATCTTCCGACCCATCAGGCCTTTGCCGTGGAACCGGCCGACGTGAACGGCGACGGCCGGACCGACCTGGTGTTCGCCAACGGGAAGGGGCCGGCTTCGTTCGTCTATCTCAACGGCGAGGAGGGGTTCTCGGCCGGGAGACGTCTGGAGCTTCCCACCAGCGACGCACGGGACACCGCCGTCGCCGATTTCAACGGTGACGGCCACCAGGACATCTTCTTCACCAATCACCAGTCCCATGGAAATCCGCTCACCCACTCCTATCTGTACTGGGGCTCCGAGGAAGGGTTCTCCGAGGAACGGCGCCAGGAGTTCGAAACAGTGGGAGCCTGGGGCGTCTCGGCCTCCGATCTGAATCGGGACGGGCACGTGGACCTGGTCATCTCCAACTACAAGGAACACTTTTCGTTCGAGGTCCCCTCCTACATCCAGTGGAACTCGGAAGCGGGATTCGCTCCCACCCGCCGCACCTCCCTCTTCACAACCGGAGCGGTGGGCAACCTGGTGACCGACTTCGACGGCGACGGCCATCTCGACGTCCTCTTCAACAACACGGTGGCACGCAGCCGGGGCGGAAACAGTCCGATTTTCGTCTACTGGGGAGATGCGCGCGGCCGGTACAGCGCCGAGCGGCGAATCTCGCTGCCTGCCGTGGACCCCTACGAATGGGGATCGGCAGACCTGAACGACGACGGCTGGACCGACCTGGTGGTCTCCAACTTCGGAGAGACGGTCAGGTGGCGCCAGGAGAGCCACATCTACTGGGGTGACAGGCAGGGGTTCCACGCCGATAAGCGATCCGCCCTGATGGGACGCGGCAGCGCCGGCGTGAGCATCGCCGACCTCGACCGGGACGGCTGGCTGGACGTGGTCCTGTCCAACGTCCCCAGCGAGGAGTTGGCGGAAACGGGAGCGTTCGTCTACTGGGGCGGCGGCGAAGGATTCGTGGTCACGGAGCGGCTGGAGTTGGACAACGGACCCACCGGCATCCCCGCCATCGCCGACCTGAACCGGGACGGACACCTGGACCTCCTTTTCTCGGCCAACGCGGAGGGCGTCCCCATCTATTGGGGCGACGGAAGCCGCGGCTACTCCTCGTCGCGCCGCGGGATCGTTCCCGGATCGGTTGGATTGCGGGGCGTGGAGGTCGCCGACCTGAATCAAGACGGCGTGCTGGACCTGGTTCTGAGCCGTGCCATCGAAGCGGGCTCCCGGTCGACCACCGGGTTCGTCTATTGGGGTGCGGGGAAGGGAGAATACTCGGTCGATCGGCGCACCGAATTCGAGATCGAGGGGACCAACCTGATCACGGTGGCGGACGTGAACCAGGACGGATGGCTGGACCTGGTGTGCCCCAACTACAACACCGGATCGAGCCGGGCGACACTCTCACGGGTCCATCTGGGCGGACCCGACGGGTTCGACCCGAAGCGGATGTTCACGCTGCCCACCAACTCGGGGGCCGGAAGCATGGTGGCGGACTTCAACCAGGACGGATACGCCGACATCCTCTTCGTCTGCCATCGTTCCGAGGGGGATCCCAACCGGATCGGCTCCTTCGGCGATCATGTCACCAACTCCTTCCTCTACTGGGGAGGAGGCGACGGCTTCCGGGCGGACCGCAGGCTGGAGATCCCGGTCCGCGGACCCCACAACGACTCGGGAGTGGACCTGGGCAACATCTACGACCGGCGATTCGAGTTCGACTACGTCTCGTCGGCGCACTCGTTCTCGGAGGGCCGTCCGGCCCATCTGACCTGGAAGGCTCAGACGCCCCTGGGCAGCCGGGTGCGTTTCCAGATCAGGACGGCCCAGTCGGAAGAAAATTTGAACGGCGCCGCGTGGCGGGGGCCGGGCGGTCCGGCGACGTTCTTCGAGCATCCCGCCGCAATCCCGGATACGGACCCATCACATGCGGTGATTCAATACCGGGCGACTCTCCATCCGGCGCCCACCGGAGTCGTATCGCCGATCCTGGAAGAGGTCGTAGTGCTGTTCCGGTAGGGGATTCGCTCCCGGCATCTGCAACCGGGGAGACTCTACGATTTCCATCCGGAGACGGTGGGACTCGTTCTCAACGTGACTGATCTCCACAGAACCTCGGTACCGAAGTAGCCTACGCGCTTCGCGGTGTCACCAGTTTCACTGCAGGGAAGTAGGTCTGGTATCGCCTTGTGTCTCTGGTGAGAAGTGTCAGTCCTTGTGTCTCGGCGTGCGCGCCGATGTAGAAATCCGGCAGCGGCGATGGCCGCACACCTCCGGCCCGGCGATACTGGATAAAGGCTCTCGCCGCGAGGAATCCAGCTTCGTACGGTAGCCGAAAACGCACCAGCATAAGGGAGTTCAGGTAATGATCCAGTTCTCTGGGATCGGTGAAAGAGACGGATGTCTCGGCGTAGATGATCGGGTTGATTCCAACGACTCCGGAGACCAGAGAATCACGTATTGCGTGCTCCGACCAGGGACGCCAGACCGGGTCGTCCGAGAGGATGTCGAGCAATACGTTGGTGTCGACCAGAAACACTCAGTCGTCCCCGCGCGTGAGCCGCATCACATCATCGGTACTGAGTCCTCTGTCCGCGACGCCGCGTGCATCACGGAGGCGCTGCTCGATGAGCGCTCGTTTGCTCAACACGGGACGAATCAACACTCCACCGTCGGACTCTTCGAAGGCCGCCTCCGTATTGGGGAGCAGTCCGAACTTCAGCCTGAATCGCTGGGGGATCGTCACCTGACCCTTGGATGTAATTTTCATTGTAAGAGTATTACCAGCTATAGTCTTACAATCAAGTCCCATCGAGTGATGGTGTATGCGGATCGGTGATGTCAGCATGCCTTTAGCGAATTTCGGATTATCGGATCGTGTGAAGGCAGAAAAAACCGCAATCCGCCGTCAGCCTTGAATCCCGTAAATCTCCATGGCGGTCCCGCCGCGAATCTGGGCGATGTCGCTCTCGCCCATGTACGGGCACCGCTCCTTGATGTAATCGAACTGGTGACGGTACTGCTTTGCGGTCGGAAGGTCCACGTGGGTGTACTCGGAGCCCCACATGAGCTTGGACGGGCCGAAGGTGTCGTAGAACGCCTTGAGGACCGCGTCTCCGGGACCGTACAGGTCGGACCGGTGTTGGAGTCCGGGGAGGATCTCCATGACCACGTTGTAGTTTTTGACCAGTTCGACCACCGCGTCAGGAATTCGGACGGAACCGTCTTCCTGGACGCAGCTTGGCGGCCAGTAGCCGTGGATGACGACCACCTTCAGATCCGGAAACCGCTTGAGCACGTTCAGAAGGCCAGGCCCCAGGGTCTGGAAGTTGTATGAATATGAGGTGACGCAGGCGGGAACCCCCAGTGACTGGACCAGTTCCCATTGCGGGTCGTAACGGGAGTGGTCGAAGTGGTGGAAGGGGTCGGGGGTGCCCCATTCCTTGGGGTCCATTCCCATTTCCACCCTCTGCTCAGGCGGCCAGCAGTCATAGTACCAGCCCTTGAAACCCCATTCCTCGACGTGTTGCTGGATCAGCTTCAGCCCGCGCTCACCAGGGAGCAGCCGTTCGTCGATCTTGCTGATGGCGACGAACCGGTCCGGGTGTTCCTTCATCACGCGGCGGTGGTATCGGTGCAGGTAGAAGGCGCACTGGAGCACCTGCATTTCGATGCCGACGGCATCCATCAGGTAGAGGTTGTCCCGGGCGCCCATTCCGTACTTCCAGTTCTTTCTGTACTCCCCCTCCAGGTCCTGAATCTCAACTTGGCTGATGTGGCCATGTGCATCGATCTTCATGGGTTGGCGGTCTTTCCTGGTTTGACTTGAGATGCCGGCGCTTCGCGCCTCGGCTCCGGCGAGGTGGGCCGCGGCGGTGGTCCCCAGGGCCTGGGCGGATCGGTGAAGGAAACCGCGGCGCGTCTGGCCGCCGTCAACTCGAGAACTGGACACGGGTCACCTCCTGGAACACGGGACGTCTCTGGTTGGGATCGATATGGAAGATACGGAATACGACGCTTCGCATCAATATTCGGGGCGGAGTTCACGGCGGGAGTCCGGTGATCGGCTGATCTGGCCGGCGGTCTTGACCCATCCCTGCGGCCGGAGCACCACATCCAGAAAACTGGTCCGATCATTCTGAATCATGATCAATTTCGGCCGAGGTGTCGCCAATTCCCTGGGATCCAGCTCCGGGCGCGAATGAAAGCTCAAGGAGTAGAGGCCCGGCGGGATCCCGTCCAGATTGAAACGTCCCTCTTGGGAAAAGCTCCTGAAGATCCCCAGGTCGAAACCGTCCTTCCTCAATACGATGGTGAAATCCCGCACGGGGTTGCCATCCGTGTCGGCGACGTTGCCCTCGACACGCCCCCCGTTCCTGACCCGGAGATCGATATTGGCCTGGTAGGACCGGATCATCTTGGCTTCCGTGATGCCGCGCCCCAGGTGAAGGGCCGTGGCATAGATGCGAAAGGGATACTCGGTAGCGTGGTAGGTCTGTGCCGGCTTCGATCTGTCGATTCCGTCCCTGACCGGGGAGACGACGCCCTTGCCGCTCTCCAATGCGGTCCCGATCACGAAGGGATCTTCCACGATCCGTCCCTTGCCGTCGTAGACTCGCACCGCGAAGCGCCGGTACTGCTCGTATTTCTGCAGCACTGGGAAGGCCTCGGTGTCCTGAGTCACTTCACGGGTTTGCGAGTACGTCTTGTGGTCCTTTAGTTGGACCTCCAGCGAGGCGGTGCCTGGAGGGAAGTCGAATTCAAAGTAGCCGTCGGCGTCGGTGGTGGAGCCGGCACGTCCTAGTTGTTCAGTCTTCGAACTGATGAGCAGTCGTACACTTGCGCCGGCCAAGGGAAGTCCGTCCTCATCGGAAACCTGACCCGACATCCGGACGAGTTCGTCCCATTCTGTAAGGACTACTTCGAGAGGTTGTGGAGTAGGCACTTGGACCTTGTCCTCATAATGACGGTGGATCATTGAGAATACATGGAGTTCGTAAGTCCCTTCCGGCGCTTTCAGTGAGAAGGCGCCGTCCTCGTCGGTTTCAGTATGTCTGGGTATCGCCATGCTTCTCAGCAGGCGGTGCCAAACCCGAAACGTCATGTGTTCGGGTTTCTTGAAGGGCCAGAAGTGGTTTCTACCTCCCTCACCCCCAGTCCCCAAGGATACGATGGCTCCCGAAACCCTCCGGCCAGTCTCGTCATGCACCGACCCGGTCACCAGGAATCCCGGTGGATCTCCCGGCATCAGGCCGATGGTGCGGTGAGACTCCGATCCTTCTGCCGCAAAACCGACGCTGTTGGGAACGTATTCAGGATGGTTTGCCCATAGCCGGTACTGACCTCGTTCCAACTCCAAGGAGGCCTTGCCATCGGCTCCTGTCTGTCCCGACAGTTTCTCGGATCGCGACCACACTTGCGTGACCCGAACCCTGGCGTCCGGAATGGGGGTCAGCGTCTCTTCGTCGACCACCAGAATTGCGAGCCGAGTTGGTGCGTCGGTCCAGGGCCCTGCTCTTTTCGCGGTTCCGCCCGGGCGAAACCCCCGGGATTTTTTCTCGCCGCCGTACGGCAGGTTTCGTGGCGCGCCGTCCTCATCTCGCGGTGGCTCGACCAGGGAACCGGAGACGGGAGTCGAAACTGGATCCGAACCCGAATCTTCGTCACGGAGAAGCAGGAAGATCAGGATCACCGCCAGTGGAAGCAGGAGGAACCGAAGGGCCTTGCCCATGTCTCGTCTCCGGGCGGTGCTTCAGAGGACTTGGAGGCGGCGACCGGATTCGAACCGGTGAATGGAGGTTTTGCAGACCTCTCCCTTAGCCACTTGGGTACGCCGCCACCGTTTCCGTCCATTATAGGAAACGCCGGAATTGGAACTCAAATGGCCCGATTTCCGTGTCCCGGCGGAATTCTTGACCGGTTGCGGCATTTCCAATAGCTTGCAGCTCATGCTGGCGGGGACTGCATGAGAACTCTCGGTCGTGAATTGGAGCTCCGTCTGGAGCGGGTCCGCTCGTCCGGGCTCTACCGGTCCCTCGAGGACGCGTCCCCCGAAGCCGTGGATTTCTGCTCCAATGACTACCTGAACCTGTCCCGCGATCCCCGGCTGAGGGCGTTCCTGATCGAACGCCTGCAAGAGGAAGCGGCATCCCGTCCCGTCTCGGCCCCCTCCTCCCGGCTACTGCGGGGAAATACGCCGCACCACCGGCTGCTGGAAGGGAAGTTGGCCCGATTCAAGGGGACCGAAGCCGCACTGGTGTTCCCCAGCGGCTACCAGGCCAACCTGGGCCTCCTTTCGGCTCTCATGGGCCCCCGGGACCGGGTGGTGTCGGACCGCCTCAACCACGCCAGCATCATCGACGGCATTCGGTTGAGCGGGGCGCGGAAGATCATCCATCGTCACCGGGATCTGGAGGCGGTGCGAGCCGCTCTCGCGACTCCCCATCCCCGCGGCCGAACCTTCCTGGTCACCGAGTCCCTCTTCAGCATGGACGGGGACATCGCTCCCCTGGACCGGTACGCCGACCTGGCAGAGGAGTGGGGCGCGGACCTGATCGTGGATGACTCCCATGCCACCGGGCTCTTCGGCGCCGGTCGGGGGTCGGGGCTGACGGAACATTTCGGGATCGAGAAGCGCGCCGCCGCCATCGTCTCGGGGTGCGGCAAGGGTCTGGGTGTGGCCGGCGCGTTCGTGGCCGGTCCCCGAACCGTCATCGAGTACCTGGTCAACGTCTGCCGTAGCTTCATCTTCACCACCTCCACGCCGCCCCTTCTCCTCTATGCTTTGGAGGCGGCGTTGCAGATCGTCGGAGACGATGCGGAACGCCGGGAACGGGTCCTGAAACTCTCAGACCGCCTGCGCCTGCGACTGAGAGGTCAGGGTCTGGACACGTTGGACAGCGCCGGTCCCATCGTTCCGGTCATCCTGGGGGACAATCGCCGCGCCCTTGCCGTCGCCAGACGGCTTCGGGAGCAGGGACTGGACGTGAGGGCGCTCCGTCCCCCCACGGTGCCGGCCGGCACCGCTCGGCTCCGGATCTCGGTTCACGCCAACCATACTCCTGAGCAGTTGGATCGGCTTTGCCGGGTGCTGGCTGAAGCTCTGGAGGCTGCTTGATGGAAGTCGCGGTTACCGGGACCGGAACCGAGATCGGCAAGACGGTCGTTTCCGCCGTTCTCCTTGCCCACTGCGTGGGACGGACGCACGCGACCTACTGGAAACCGGTCGCCACCGGGGCGGTGGAAGGAAGCGACAGCCTGGAGGTGGCTTCCCTGGTGGGGCCGGAGGTGCGGATTCTGAAGGAGTGCTACCGGTTTGGTCCGCCCCTTTCTCCTCACCTGGCGGCGCGCCTGGCGGGAGTCGAGATCGAACCGGAACGCATCCTCTCCGCCTACCGGCGTCATCGGGAGTCCGTGGGCGACGGTCTCCTGGTCGTGGAGGGGATCGGGGGCCTCCTGGTGCCCTTGACCGATCGCGGCTATCTCCTGGCCGATCTGCTGAGGGCCCTGGCCCTGCCATGCCTGGTGGTCGCGTCCAGTCAACTCGGGACGATCAACCACACCCTTCTGACCCTCGAAGCGCTCCGTTCCAGGGGCCTGAGCCTGGCGGGGGTGGTCCTGAACGGGCCCGCCAACCTGGAGAATCGGCGGGCCATCGAGCAGTTCGGCCGGACCCGTGTCGTGGCGGAGTTGCAGCCCCTCAATCCCCTCTCCCGCGAGACCGTTGCGCGAGCGGCCTCCGGATTCGACCGGGACCGGGTGCTGGAGCGCTGTCTCCTGGGGTCCCGGCCGGACGCCGGAAGGCGGGTTAGTTAGAGTAGTCGGCAATGGGAGATTTCGGCGGCGGGATCTCCAAGGGTCGGAAATACCTCTGGCATCCGTTCACCCAGATGCAGACGGCGCCTCCTCCCATCCCCGTCGAGCGTGCCGAAGGGATCTACCTTCATACCCAGGACGGCCGGCGCCTGCTGGACGGCATTTCCTCCTGGTGGGTCAACATCCACGGACACAACCATCCTCGTCTCAACCGCGCGTTGGAGGAACAGGCTTCGCGGATGGGGCACGTGCTGTTCGCCGGATGCACCCACGAACCGGCGGCACGGTTGGCTTCCGAGCTGGTGCGGCGGGCGCCGGCGGGGTTGTCACGGGTCTTCTTCTCGGACAACGGATCCACCTCGGTGGAGGTGGCTCTGAAGATGTCCTACCAGTACTGGAAGAACCGCGGCGAGACCCGCGATCTCTTCATCTCTCTGAAACATGCGTACCATGGCGATACCCTGGGAGCCATGGGCGTGGGGGGAGTGGACGCCTTCCACGCCCAATTCGCGGACCTCCTGGTGAAGCAACTCCAGACTCACTCTCCCACCTGCCGGACCTGTCCCGTGGGACGGGTCCGCACCACGTGTCACATTGAGTGCACCGGCCGCCTCGAGGACCTCTTGCGGGAGTCGGGTCACCGGGTGGCGGCGGTCATCGTGGAGCCCATGGTTCAGGGCGCCGGGGGAATGATCATCTGGCCGGTGGAGTTCCTGAACCTGGTCCGGGAGCTGACCCGCCGTCACGGAACCCTGCTCATCGCCGACGAGGTCTTCACCGGCTTTGGACGGACCGGGAAGATGTTCGCCTGCGAGCATGGACCGGTGACGCCCGACCTCATGTGCCTCTCCAAGGCCCTCACCGGAGGTTATCTTCCCCTGGCCGCCACCCTGGTGACCGAGCCCCTGTACCAGGCGTTTCTGAGCGAGGACCGGGGGCGGGGGTTTCTGCACGGGCATTCCTACACCGCCAACCCCCTGGGATGCGCCGTCGCCCTGGAAAGTCTGGCCCTGTTCGATGAGGAAGAGCGGCTGGAGCGAGTGGCTCGATTGGCAGAGCTCTTCTCGGAGCGCCTGACCCGCATCGCCCGGCTGCCTGGAGTGGCGGAAGTTCGCGGGATCGGAGGGCTGGCGGTGATGGAGCTGGAGGCCGAGGGAGAAGCGGGCTACCTCGACTCTCGATCTCCCCGGTTGATCCAAGCCTTTCTGGAGAAGGGCCTTCTGCTGCGTCCTCTGGGGAACGTCCTCTATTTCCTGCCCCCTTACGTCATCGAGGATCGGGAAGCGCACCGCGCCTTCGACGTTATCGAGGAAGTCCTGGTCTCAATCGCTCAACGTTGAGGTTCCATTCTTCCTCCTGTCCCGTCGGCAATCTCGCCTGCGGCCGGTTTGCTTTCCGATTTGCGGCTGTGCTAGCCTCCATTCCTGGTTGCGTTATCGTAACCGGCGTCCGCCGACCATTGGAGGGAGATGGCTAGACTTCGACCGAGACCTTTTCGCCGTAGACCGCGTAAGCGCAAGAGGCCACAGAAGAGACGGGACGAGCCCAAGGAAAAGAAGTCCGACGCCATTGAGGTCACCGGAACCGTAACGGAACCGCTTCCCAACGCCATGTTCCGGGTCGAGTTGGAGAACGGACACGTGGTTCTGGCCCACGTTTCCGGAAAGATGCGCCGTCATTTCATCCGAATCCTTCGCGGCGACCGTGTCATGGTCGAACTTTCACCCTACGACCTGACCCGGGGCCGTCTCACCTACCGGTACAAGTAAGCTCCCCGATGACCGAGGGACGCACCGTAACCTCCCGGATCCTGATCGCCCTCTCCGTACTGTTGCCTCCGGTGGGCCTGATTCTGGTGTGGGCGCGGTCCGGCTGGAGGACACGGAACCGGTTGCTGGCAAGCCTCGCGCTCCTGGCATTGACCTGGGTCTACGTGTTTCAGGCTCTCGGCTTGAGCATCGAGCGGGACGGCACCGGTTGGCGGCCGCTGGTCTCCATTTCGCCGGTCTGGTCCCGGTACGCAACGGCCGAGGGAGCATCCGCTTCAGGCGGGGCTCACGCTGCTCCCGCATCGGATATCCGGAGCTGGACCGGGTTTCGCGGGTCGGACCGGGACAGCCGCTATCTGGAGGGAGAGATCCGGACCGCCTGGCCCAGTGATGGACTCCCGCTGCTCTGGAGGCGGCCGGTGGGAGGCGGATACGCTTCCATCGTCTCCGGTTCAGGGCTCCTCTTCACCATCGAACAGCGGGGTCCCCAGGAGGTCGTGGCTGCCTATGATCCGGACAACGGCGCCGAGGTCTGGAACCATGGCTGGGACGCCGAGTTCCAGGAGACCATGGGAGGTGACGGGCCCCGGGCGACTCCCCAGTGGCACGACGGTCGACTTTACGTCCTGGGGGCCACGGGCGAGTTCCGTTGCTTCGATGCCGCCAGCGGGAAAGTTCAATGGGGGTTGAACATCCTCTCGGACAACGGCGCCCGAAATCTGGTTTGGGGCATGTCCGCCTCACCCCTGATTACGGGTGACCAGGTCATTCTCCTCCCCGGCGGGACGTCGGACCGATCCGTCGTCGCCTATCATCGGCTCACCGGCAAGTTCCTCTGGGGAGCGCTCAGCGACAAACAGGCCTATGCCGCGCCGGTCGTGGCCGAACTGGCCGGGCGGGAGCCGTTGCTGGTAGTGACGGCTGAGAGAGTCGTGGGACTCGACCCGGCGGGTGGCGAACTGCTCTGGGAGTATCCCTGGGTCACCTCCTATGACGTCAATTCCGTTGAACCTCTACTGCTGGGAAACGATCGGCTCTTCATCTCCTCCGGTTACGGCCATGGGGCGGCGGTGCTGGAGGTCGGACGGGGCGAGGACGGCTACACCGTGAAGACCGTCTGGAAAAACAAGCGGATGAAGAACAAGTTCAACGGCTCGGTCCTCCATGAGGGTCATGTCTACGGGCTGGATGACGCCATCCTGGCTTGCGTGGACGTGACCACGGGAGAAAGGAAGTGGAAGGGAGGCCGTTATGGTTACGGCCAGATCCTTCTGGCCTCGGGCCATCTGGTGGTGTTGACGGAGCGGGGCGATCTGGTTCTGGTCGAGGCCAACGCGGAGGAGCATCGCGAACTGGCGCGATTTTCGGCGCTGTCCGGAAAGACCTGGAATTATCCCGTCATCGTCGGGGGCCGGCTTCTGGTGAGGAACCAGACCCAGATGGCCTGCTTCGACGTCAGCCCGATTCCGAAAAACCCCTCATAGGGCCCACGGCTTTCGATACTCCCGGTGCAGGAGTCCGTTGGCCTCGTCGTCGCCCAGCACCCGCTCCTTCACGCCGTCCCACCGGATCCGCCGTCCCAGGCGGAGTGCGATATTCCCCAGATGCGGAGTCGAGGTGGATCGGTGGCCGATTTCCACGTCCGAGACGGGCTTCTTCCGGGTTCGCACGCAATCCAGGAAGTTCAGGACGTGGCTGAAGTGCTGTTCGGAGCCGGGAGCCGTCCGAAACCCGGCTCGCCCCTCGTTGGAACTCCACTCCCGCCTGCGTCGATCTGGTGTTTTCTGATCCAGGATCCTCCGGTAGGCAGGCCGCTGGGCGACTGCCGTCCCTGCCGTCTCGGGCCGGATCTCGAAGCCGCCGCGATTCAGATAGAGGGTACCGTCGGTGCCGAAGAACTCGATGCCGTAGCCTCGTCCCGCCGGTCCGCGGGCGTTTCCGACGCGGTGGGAGAAGGAGGCGATGAATCCGGGATACTCGTAAAGGACCTCCAGCGTATCGGGGGTCTCCCGGTTGTCGTCGATGCAGAAGTTGCCCCCGACGGCGGTGGCGGCCAGGGGAGCGTCGACCTGCATGGCCCATTGGACGACGTCCAGATGATGGGTTCCCCAATCGGTGAGCATCCCTCCCGAATAGTCCCAGAACCACCGGAAAGTGTGGATGAAACGGTTTCCGTTGAAGGGAGCCTTGGGCGCCGGACCCAGCCAGAAATCCCAGTCCAGACCCGGCGGAGGTTCCGTGTCCCGGGGCCGGCCCATACCGGCCGGACTCTCGTTGCCGTAGTTCCAGGTGTTGACCCTGCTCACCTTGCCGATGGCCCCCTCCTGGACCAGCTTGACGGCTTCCTGGAAGTGCTCGCCTGAACGCTGTTGCGTCCCCATCTGGACGATTCGTCCGTTGCGGCGAGCCGCCTCCACCATTTTTCGTCCTTCGTAAATGGTCAGGGAGAGGGGCTTCTCCACGTAGACGTCCTTCCCGGCGTCGCACGCCATCACGGTGGGTAGCGCATGCCAGTGATCGGGCGTGGAGACGACGACCACGTCCACTTCCTTGAGGTCCAGGACCTGCCGGAAGTCCTTGTATCCGGCCGCCTTCCCTCCCTCCTGGTCGGCGGTCATCTGCAGGGTCAGGTCGCGGTTGTGATCCCAGACGTCACAGACGGCCGCTGCCCGGACCTGCCCCGACCGGAGGAAGTCCCTCATATTGCTGCGCCCCATGCCCCCGGTCCCGACGAAGGCGCAAATCACCCGGTCATTGGCCCCGAGGGGACCTCCCTTGCCGGTATGGAGGGCGGGAGCCCCCGTGACTGCCGCTGCCGCTGCCACGAACTTGCGTCTGTTCATCTTCATTGGTCAAGACTCCAGGACTGGGTTGCGCCACGGTCCGCTACGATTCCCAAACTCTAATGTATAATTCCGGCATCGAACAGAGCAGGGTTCTCCGACATCGAGGCTGACACTATGAATTGGGATACCTTTCACCGACTTCCCGACGATGCCAGGGTCTGGATCAGTGGATTCGAACGTCCGCTCGATCCGGTCGAGCAGGAGATGGTCCGGGCGGGAATGGAGCGCTTTGCGGCCGGTTGGGCGTCGCACCAGGTCCCGGTCGAGTCCGCGTTCGAGATCGTCCAGGATCGCTTTCTGGTGATCGCCGCGTGTACTCCAGGCTCAGTGTCCGGTTGCTCCATCGACAGCATGATGAGGAATATGCGGGACCTGTACTCGGCCGTCGGTGTCGCGCCTCCCGCCGGGAACCTGATCTACTTCCGTGATGAGACCGGCCGGATCCAGTCCATCGACCACTTGGAGTTCCGTGACGTGGCCGACTCGGGCCGGCTCAAGCCAGACACTCGGGTGTTCGATACTCTGATACAGAACCTGGGGCAGTTGCGAGCCGGCCGGTTCGAACTTCCCTACCAGGAGGCATGGCACGCCCGCGCCTTCCCGCTTCCGGTCACCGCGTGAGCCTGCCGGCGAGCCGGGGATTCTTGCCGCTACGCGGGAATTCGAGCGTCGGGATCCTTCTCCCCGAGAGCCTTGATGGGGACGTCCAGAAGAATCTCCGAATAGGGTACATGTGGGACCACCCGGCCCCGGTCGCCCTTTTCCAGACGCACCAGACCGTAACGCTCCATCGTGTGCAGCGTTCGGGACAGATTGGACCGGGCACGTCCTGAACGCTCGGACAGTTCGGCAATCGAGGCCGGCTTCTCCTCCGTAATCATCCTCAAAAGCGCGCGGTTGCGATCGGACAGGACCTTGGCAAAGCTTTCGAGAGAAGGAAACCACACCTTGGGCTCGCCTGGTCCCGGCCGATGCTCGCCACGCGCAATGGCCAAGGTTCGGGCCTTCATCTCTCCATAACTGGCAATGCCGACTCGCAATGTCTTCATGGCGTCACTCCCCTCTCTGCCAACACGGCTTCGACCTCCGTCCAGAAATCCGCAAGCAACTGGGCCGCATCGCGATACTCATAGGGCCGTATGGTTCGATGACGGTGTCGGTGATCATGGGCCAACCTCCGGCGTCCCGCCGGCCCCGCCGCCGAAGGGACCGGATGAGCGTTATCAAATCCGGCCAGTCGTGTGCCTCCGGGTCCATGAAGCGTTAGCGCGTATTTGAGCCCTTGTGGCTTCTCCAGGGTCGGAGGGACACGCTTGACGCGAAAGCGCACCCAGTGCTCCCCAGCCGGATCGATCACGAGAATCTCGCCGTCCAGATCCAAAAGCATATCCAGACTTGGATCGCGCGACGGCGGCCTCATCTCTAATGAGTATCACATACTGATACTCTAGTGCTGTCTGGGGGGTGACCAGAGTGACCCGAAAACGGCACTGTCCCCTTCTTGCGCCGGGACCAAGCGAAAGGCGCGAAAGATAGGGAACATGAGAAGAGACTCCAGGAGTTGGCGGACGAATATTAGGTGAGTTCCGACATCAGCGGCTTCTAATCAGCACAGTCGTCGGGGGCCTCGGATTATCGTCGGTAAAGTACGTTATCGTAAATGGTTGTGGCCGGACCTTTGACCGCTCTCGCCGAATCCGCCCTCAGTGCGAAGGCATTCCCGCGGATGCTGGAGCATGCCGGCCGCGTCGCCTGCTTCGCCGCGGCCGAGTTCTTCTCCGTCCGGATCTCGAACCCGAAACCGGTCGGGCCGACGCCCGGGCTGACGGGTGGTTCCTCGATTTTTGCGAGCGCGAGGATGTGGGTCTCGCCCGCGTCACGCCCGGCCTGGCCGGGCGCTTCCTGACCACCGGCTGCTCGGAGGAGCGTTGACGCATGGAAGGCGACCTTCGGAACCTGATCGACGACCCCCGGTTCCGGGCATACCAACGGGAACTCCTGACGCCCAGGGAATTCAACACGTTCGATGTTCTCCGGTACGCGAATTACGAAATCCGCCACAGCAACGTGCTGGCGTGGCTGCTCCGGTCCGACGACACTCACGGTATCGGCACACGGTTCCTGAAATGGTTCGTCAACCACGTCAATAGGCGACTCGTGGCGGGGGAGATGGAGCGTCTTCCCCAAACCAGCTTCGCGGCGGCGAATGTCGCTGTATGGCGAGAGCGGGACCACGTCGACGTCACGGTCTGCTTCAAGAGGGAAAAGTGTTTGATTGCCGTCGAGAACAAGACGGAATCCGCGTCTTCCGCCCATCGTCACCAAGTCATGGGCTACGAACGCAAGCTACGAGGAAAGCACAAAGACCACACGGTGAGAAGCGTCCTGTTGACCACCTCGCCGGACGGAAGCGTCAACTTCCCGGGTATTGCCCATGTGGGTTGGAGGTCCGTCCACGAAGCCATCCGTGAATTCCTTATGGATGGGGAGTTCCAGTCTCCAAGTGTGCAGGCCTTCATCGAGCAGTACCTCGACATGGTCGAGAGGTGGGACCGTCCCGCCGCCGGCGAGGGCTTCACGGCGCTTCTCGACG
>JAPOYZ010000263.1 GCA_026706325.1 Candidatus Aminicenantota bacterium | reverse complement strand
ACTCCTGGCGGACGACGCCGAAGCTGACCATCAACTACGGCCTCCGGTGGGAGATTCCCATACCGTTCCATGAGACCTACCGGCGTTGGGGCCTCATGGACATCCACACTCCCAATCCGGAGGCGGGCGGCCTCCCGGGCGCGCTCACCTTCTACGGAGAGGGAGAGGGACGCAACGGCCGGGTCAGGGCGTTCAACGTCGGCTTCAGGAGTCTCGGACCGCGGCTGGGACTAGCCTATCAATTGAACGAAAAGACCGTGGCGCGAGCCTATTACGGACTGATGTACTTCCCCCTGAACGGGGAAATGGGCAACGGCTCCGGCATGCCCAACCAGGGTTTCGGCGCCTCGGTGACCGCGACGACCCCGGACTTCGGACTGACGCCGGCCCTCAATTGGGATCAGGGAATCAGCATTCTGCCCACCAACTTTCCGCTCCTGAACCCGTCCCTGATCAACGGCTCCTCGGTCGGTTTCGTGGACGTCAATGAGACCCAGCAGGGGACCGCCCAGAGGTTGGGTCTGGCCATCGAGCGGGAGCTCCCCTGGGATATGGTGTTCACCGCCGAATACATCGGACTGTTGGGCCATGGCGTCGTCGGCACCCAGATCGCCCGTTACAACCAATTGCCCCTGAGCTATCTGGCTCTCGGCAACCTCCTGCTGCAGGATATCGATTCCCAGGCCGCCAGAGACGCCGGCTACACCCGGCCCTATCCGGGATTCACCGGAACCGTGGGACAGTCCCAGCGACGCTTTCCCCAGTACAACTGGGTGGCGCAGTTGAACTCCCACTCGGGTTACAACCTCTACCACTCGGCCATCCTGATACTGCAGAAGCGGTTCTCCACCGGGTTGAACTTCATGCTGTCCCATACCATTGCCAAATCGCTGACCTCGGGCGACGTGGCTGAAAGGGGCAGCTTCGCGCCCCGCGCCGGGTCCTCCCTGCAGCATTGGGATACCTGGAGTTCCTCCAAGACGCTCGTGCCCTTCAACCGCTCCTGGGCGACCAAGGCGAGCTTCTCGTGGGAACTGCCCTTCGGAAGAGGCAAAGCCATCGGCGGCGGTGTCGGCCGATTGGCCAATCTGCTGGTCGGCGGCTGGAGAGTCGCCGGTCACATCGTCTACCACGCCGGCAATCCCCTGACCGTCGGGACGGGCCAGTTCCTTCCCTATATGGGTCCTGCATGGGCGATCTGGAATCACGGCGTCGGAGTCACGACCGGCGTCAGTTGCGGCGACTTCGATCCCAACCAGCCGGGACGGGACCGCATCTTCAATCCCGCAGCATTTCGCTCGGCGCCCAATTTCACGTTGGGGAACTTCCGCGTCCATCCCAGTGCTCAGAACTGCGGATTCATGCAGGAAGACATTTCGCTCATGAAGGATTTCCAGATCACCGAAGGCGTGAGTTTCCGCTTCGCGGCGGAGATGTTCAACGCCTTCAACCGGGTCAACTGGCGCGGGGCGGGCAACAGCGTGGACAGTCCCCAGGGTTTCGGAAAAATCGGCAACACCTTGGACCCGCGGATCATCCAGCTCTACTGGAAGATCAACTTCTGAGGATCGCCACCGACGGGCTGTACCATGGAAACAGGGTTGTCACCATTCAGATGCAAAGGTCATAAACAATGAAAGCCATCTCTTTGTTCCTTACGGTCCTCCTGGTCTTCTCGACGAGCCTGGAGGCCGGACCCATCCCGGCTCAGAAGGCGGTCCACCTGGTATCGATCGAGGAGCTGAAGGGCCAGATCTCGGAACGGACGGCCGAACGCGCCGAAAATATTCGTGAAGTTCAGACACTGCTTCGTCAGCCGGCGGTGCAGGATCGACTGGGACACCTCTACGATCTGGAGCGGATCGCGGTCGCTGTACCCACCCTGGACGACGAGACACTGGCCCGGCTGGCGCGGGAAAGCGAGCAGATGAACGAGCAGTTCCAGGCCGGCCTGTTGGGTCTGTCCTTCATGAGCTGGGTGGTCATCACGGGCCTCATCGTCTTCACCGTGCTCGTTCTGATTCACACGTACG
>JAPOYZ010000455.1 GCA_026706325.1 Candidatus Aminicenantota bacterium | reverse complement strand
GGGAAATCGACCATCCTCAAAATGGTGGTGGGCCTGGTCAGCCCCGATTCCGGGTCCGTGTTCGTGGACGGCGAAGAGATAACGCGGCTTCACGAGGATGACTTGATGCCGATTCGCCGGAAAATCGGCATCGTGTTCCAGGAGGGAGCTCTCTTCGATTCCCTGCCGGTCTGGGAGAATGTGGCCTATCGGGTCCTCGAGTCCGACCGGTATACCATGGATCAGATCGACGACTGGGTATTCCGGCTCCTGGGATTCGTGGGATTGCAGGACGCCATCGACAAGATGCCCTCCGAGCTGTCGGGGGGAATGAAGAGGCGCGTGGCCATCGCCCGAGCATTGATGGGCAGTCCGAGGATCATGCTCTACGACGAGCCGACGGCAGGGCTCGATCCCATCACCAGCAGAATCACCTGCGAGCTCATCATGAGATTGCGGGACCTGGAGGGCGTGACCGGGATTTTGGTCACCAACGACCTGCAGGCGGTTCGCGCCCTTTCGGGGGAAGTGTCCACGAAGGCGCCGGACGGTACCGTCGACTTCAAGCCGGTGGACCCGGAAACAACGTTGCGGAACACTCGATTCGTAATGATCAAGGATGGACGAATCCACTATGAGGGGGGAGACCCCTCCCGGGAGGGGGGCGACGAGTACGTCCGTGAGTTCCTGGCCTGATGCTCCCCTGGACTTCCACCGTGAAGTCCAGGAACGTTGGGGCTCACGGAGCCGTGGGGATTAGCATGAACAGAGGCAGAGACAGAGGCAGACCGACCCGTCTCGCCGAACTCAAAGTCGGGCTTTTCGCCGTCGTCACCATGGCGATTCTGGGTCTGGCCGTCTTCAACATCGGCACCCGGGTCGGCCTCTTGGAGGAGACGTTTCGAGCCAAGACCTACCTCAACGACACTGCGGGGCTGAAACCGTCGGACATCGTCCTCATCGGCGGCGTCGAAGCGGGCAACGTCTCGCGGATCAAGATCTCCAAGCCGGGCGAGATGCCCCCGACCGAGACGAACCGGATCACCTTGGCGGAGATCGGCGAACTGGAAAGACTGGCGGAGGAAGAGCGGCGCAAGCAGCCTCCCGACGATGAGCGTCTCAAGCAGCTCCAGTCCGGGATCGACAGGGTCCGGTGGCGGCTCCAGAACGTGGAGGTCTACCTGGACATCAAGCAGGAATACCGGGTCTGGATCCAGCGCGACAGCAACATCTCGCTGGGGTCCATCGGGCTGCTTGGCGACAAGTACGTGGAGGTGTCGCTGGGGCGGTCCGATGAGCCTGCGCTGGTGGTCGAAGAGGAATTCGAGACCTGGTTCGGCGTGGAGACCGACAAGGTCGTCGTGATCACCGGTTCCACCGAGCCCGGTTTCAGGGAACTGATCATCGGAGCCAACGACGTGCTGGTCAACGTGGAGGCCCTGTCAGGACGGTTGGAAGAAATCATGGGGGGATTGGGAAGAGGAGAGGGTACCGTCGGCCAGTTTCTGACCAATCCCGAATTCTTCAACAACATCAACAAGATCATGGCCTTGTTCCAGCAGACCAGCGAAAGGGTGGCCATACTCACTGAGCGTCTCATCGAAGGGCCGGGAACCGTTCCCAGCCTCATTCGTGAGGATGACATCTACCAGAGCATCCGGGGCATTTCCGCCCGGATGGATGAAATCATCAGGCGAATCGAGCAGGGGGAGGGCACTCTGGGCAAGCTCTCGAAGGACCCTTCGCTCTACGACAGCATCGAACAGACTACGGCGAGTCTCAAATCCATTACCCAGCGCATGGAAGCCGGAGAGGGCACTCTGGGCAAACTGTCCACGGATGATCAGCTCTATGTGGACCTGCGCCGAACCATGGACCAGATGGCGGTGTTCCTGAAGGCCATTCAGGACGGTGAGGGAACCCTGGGCCGGTTGGCGAAGGACGAGGCGCTGTACGAGAATATGAATCATCTGACTTCGGAAATGGTGAAGTTGATCCATGACTTCCGGCAGGATCCCAAGAAGTTCCTGACCATCCGATTCAAGCTGTTCTGAGTC
>JAPOYZ010000456.1 GCA_026706325.1 Candidatus Aminicenantota bacterium | reverse complement strand
GGCGCGTCTGGTCGTCCCCCTCGAGGTCGGTATCGAAATCGATACCGACCTCGAGGGGGACGACCAGACGCGCCTCACGTTAGGTCTCAACTTTCGGCCATCGGAAGATTCCGTCTTTAAGCTGAACTACCTCTATCACTGGCACGACGACCGGAACAACGTGAGAGCGCTCAGTGCGGGCATCCTCTTCAGCGTGGCGACCTATTTCTGAGTTGTCTTGGACGTAACGCCGAAGAACGTAACGTCAGGGGACACATTTCAATCAGGGCGCACCTTCGCGAGCCGCCGACCGTGGTCTCACGCCGAACCATCGCGTATTCGCACGCCCACCTCGAGCCGGGTTTCTCCGCCGCCCTGGAAGACACCCTGAGTCGGCGGCACGTCCTGGTAGTCGCGGCCCACTGCAATTCTCACGTGCCGTTGGTCGACCACGCGCCGGTTGGTGGGGTCAAATTCGATCCAGCCAAGCTCCGGCAACAGGCATTCGACCCAAGCGTGGGTGGCGTTGCCCGGCACCCGTCCGTCAACCTTTCTGGCGACGCGCAGGTAGCCCGAGACGTATCGGGCAGGGATCCCCCAGGACCGGGCAATGGCGATCATGGCGTGAGCGTAGTCCTGACAGACTCCGCTGCCCGATTCGAGGATATGCTCGACGGGGGACGCCGCCGAGGTGCTGCCCGGGAGGTAGCGGAAGCTGCCGTGGAGGGTATCGGAAAGCTGCAACAGCCCCTTGAGCGGATCGTCGCCACGCTCGATGCCGTTCCGGTCCACGAAATCGTCCAGAAGGTTTGACGGCCCAGCCAGTGCGCTTGGATGGGTAAAGTCCCAATGAACGAAGGACTCCCCCCAGGAGCGGATCTCCCGCCAGGCATCGACTCCGAGATGATCGGGAAGGGGGGACGAAGGCGCCAGTTCGACCGTGGACCGGGCTGTGATCTCCAAGTGCCGGTGCTCCCGGTGAAGGTTGAGAACATGCCTGGCGTTACCGAAACAGTCCGTTTCGACGGTCAGGGAAGTTGATGGCTGTGTTTCGATTTCGAAGTTCAGAAGTCGCTGTCTCCCATCGCTGCGCGGCTTCAGGCAGAGCAGCATCACGCACCCCCGCGCCCGGCATGCATACTGATAGCGGGAAACGTGCTCGATCTCATATTGGACGGCGGCAGACATGGGATCGATGGGGTAGTCGATGTAGGCGGCGATCACCAGATCGTGAAGCTTCCGGCAATGCTCGCCGGTCCATCGGAGAAGCTCCTCTCGATCCTCCCGATCTGGCCAGTCATAGTGGGCCAGAGCGCAGAGGCGGCCGGCCAACCGCCTGGCCGCGGCGCCGGAGTGGAGGCCGGGGCCCGGACCGATGGCGTCGAGCTCCGCGGCCGCCGAATCGAGGGACCGGCAGAGCGAGCCGGGCAGCAGCGGATCCGTCACCAGCAGGTCCAGGACCTGGCGCGGCTGGACGTCGACGCTGTATTTCCGGTTGTAGGCGTCAAACGCCTGGCAGAAGCGCAAAAGACCGGTCCAGTCCTCGCCTAAAGACTCGTCGATCCGCCGGCCGGCGACAACTTGAGCCAGAAACAACGAAACCGCGGACTGGACCCGCTCGATGGAACGCCCCAGTCGCCAGAAACGCCAGCCTTCGTCACGATACATGGTCACCTCCGCCACGCCGGCGAAGGTGTCGATTTCACGCGCCGTTTCCAGGTAGAAGTTCTCCGGGGAGACCTTCCAGATCTTTTGGATGTTCAACTCCTGGAGCCTCAGATAGGCCAGGTTCAGGCAAGTCCACATTTCGGCGCTGATACAGTTGCGCATCTGGCGGGCGTTCTCTCGGCCCATGGCGAAGCAGCGCCATACCGAATCGGGATTCGACCGCTCGAAAGTGAGATCGTCGGCCAGGGTGTAGGAATCGGCCAGGGTGTAGTAGTCGTCGCCCAGCAGCTCGAGGTTGCCCCCCGGAGGCTGCCGGTTCAAGCTGAGGTAGATCCGGCTCCAGCCGAAATGGATCTCCCGGATCGGCCGATCCACCAGGGCCTCCACCTGCAA
>JAPOYZ010000290.1 GCA_026706325.1 Candidatus Aminicenantota bacterium | reverse complement strand
TTGGCATGACTGGCCGTGACCCATTCGGGGCCTAGGCAGGATGAAAGAGAACGAGCCTCAAGAAACGTCCGCCAAGCAGGAGAGCACCCTGCGGGAGTACTTCGTCACCACCGTCGTCTGCACTATCTTCGCGCTCTTCGTCACCACCTTCGTGGTTCACCCGATGACGGTTCCCACGCCTTCCATGGAACCCACGATTCTGGTGGGAGACCGGTTGCTGATCGACAAGTTCAGTTTTCGCAACGGGTACTACCCGGGTCTTCCGCTGGCCCCCAACAACCCGGACACTCTCTACGTGAAACGAGCCATCGGGTTGCCCGGTGAGGAGTTGGAGATTCGCGGGGGAACGGTCTACATCAACGGATCAGCGTTGGAGGAGCCCTACAAAGTGCATCGCGATTCCGACCTCGACGATGGACGGAACTATCCGCGTGATCCCCATCGCAGCAACCGCCGGAACAATACGACGCCTATCGAGATTCCGGACGGCAACTATTTCGTCATGGGGGACAACCGCGACGACAGCGCCGACAGCCGCTACTTTGGATTTCTGCCCCGCAGCCATATCGTGGGCCGGCCCCTGGTCGTCTTCTGGTCTTACGAGGACGCGTCGGATGCCTATCTGAAGAACTCGATCCCCGAGATGCTCGGCCTGTACCTGGAGAGAATCGTCTTTTTCGTGACCCGGACCCGATGGAGCCGGATGGGGCACGTCGTCAGTTGAATCGCGGGCCGCTGGAGGGCCAGGAGGACGCACCAGGAGTGATCAGAACGCTGCTGGCCTATTGTTCGCGATTTGGCGCACGCCTCGCCGGTCGGTACCGCCGTCGAAGCCGCCTCTACCAGGCGGGAGTCCTGGGACTCCTGGCGGCAACCTCCACCGGTCTCGCCTTCTGGTTGCAGACCGACCCGGCACGGACGCCATCCCCCGGGACCCCGCCCGCCGCTGTTGAGGTAAATCCCGATCCATCTGCGGCCGCCCCGCCTTCTCAGCCGGCGGTCGCTGACGAAACCCGCCGGCCCGATCCCGACTTGGCACGGAAGATCGACGCTCTGCTGGACAGCAAGCGGTACCGCCGCGCCTCATGGGGAGTCGATGTGCGCTACGTCGACGGGGGAGCCGTTCTCTATTCCCGGAATCCCCTGAAATACTTCATTCCGGCCAGCAACATGAAGGTGTTCACGACGGCGGCAGTCCTGGACCGTCTGGGACCCAACTTCCGATTCGAAACCCGCCTCGGCTACGAGGGGCAACTCCAGGAGAACGGGGTTTTGAAGGGAGACCTGGTCCTGATCGGGGGAGGAGATCCCGGCTTGGCCAACAAGCTGGGCTCCGGGTCCATATTCCAGCACCTGGACACCATGGCCCGGGAGGTGGAACGGGCCGGCATCCGCCTGATCCAAGGGGACGTGATCGGCGACGATTCCTTCTTCTCCTACGCGCCCCACGGACGAGGATGGAACAAGAAGGACCTGGAGTATCACTACGCCCCTCGAGTCTCCGCCCTCTCCTTCTATGACAACCTCCTGAATCTGGTGGCCCGTCCCGGCAGACGGACCGGACAGCCCATCCGGCTTGCCAGTTACCCCTCCAACTCCCTTTTCCAACTGGTCAACATGGGCACCACCGTCGCGGATGGTCCGCAAGCCACCGGATACCTCTTCCGGTCCCTGGGAAACCACAAGGCGGTCATCGGCGGCCAGATCCCCGTCAGCAGTCCGGGCTGGACTCGCCGGATCACGATGGAGGATCCCGCCCTGTACACGGCAACACTCTTGAGGGACCGTCTTCGCAAGCGGGGCATTCGGCTCACAGGCTCGGTCCGCTCGCGTCACACCGCGCCGGCAGACGGCGTGGAAACGCAGGTTATTTACGTCCACGAGTCGCCGCCTCTGATCCAGGTCATCTTTCGGGTCAATAGGGAGAGTCACAATCTCTACGCCGAGATCCTGCTCCGGACCCTCGGCGCCGTCGTCAATGGCCGCGGAAGCGATTCGGGCGGACTCGAGGTGGTTTACGAGTTGCTTCGTGAAGCGGGGG
>JAPOYZ010000248.1 GCA_026706325.1 Candidatus Aminicenantota bacterium | reverse complement strand
AGTGCGACACCCGGAGACGGTGTGATAAGGCTGGAGTGGAGCCCGCCGGAGAGTGACGGGGGCACCATCATCCGGCGCTTTGAGTACCGGCTGAAGGAGGGCCTCGAGGAGTTTGGCGAGTGGACGCCCATTGCAGACAGCCGGCCCGACGAGGTCAACGCCACCGGGTATACGGTCGAGGGGCTTTTCAACGGCACGGTCTACGTGATTGAGCTGCGTGCGGTCAACTCGGTCGGCAACGGGCCGGCCTCTCAGGGCGTGGCGGTGCGGATGCCGCTGGTTCGCACCTGGTGGTCGAACTTCCGGGCGGAGGACCTCGAGGGGAGCCGACTCTGGCTGGAGGCGCCTCTGCTGGAGGGGGGATTGCGGGAACAAGAGCTGAGGTTCGGGGAGGGGTTGCGGTTCGAGCAGGACCGGTTGGACTCGGAGGGGGAGGTAACGGCGACGCGGTCGGGAAGCTACGGGTACGTCTACACGAGCCGGACGACGGGAGAGATGAGGCTGGTCTACGACGGAGGGGAGCGGTGTGAGCTGAGCTTGACCTTTAGCGAAGAGGGAGGGGGCAACTACGGCTATGGCTGCGGGGGCGTGTTGGAGCGAGAGGGGGGCTTCGGTTTGAGCCGGCTGAACCGGGCGCCGGAGATCAGAAGCACGGGCCCGTTCGAGGTGGAGGAGAACCGGACGCGGGTGGGGCAAGTGGAGGCGCTGGACCCGGACGAAGAGGACGAGGTGACCGGCTACGGGATCGGGGCAGGAGCGGACGGGGCGCTTTTCCGTGTGGGGGCAGTGACGGGAGAGCTGCGATTCCTTCAGGCGCCGGACTATGAAGATCCCCGGGACGTCAAGAGCGAGGACCCGGCAAGCGAGGCGGGGGACAATGAGTATATCGTGGTGGTGGAGGTGACCAGCGGCGAGGGGGAGAGGGAGCGGAGCAGGGGGCAGGCGATCCGGGTGCGGGTGATTGACGTGGAGGATGACGAGGGCGGTGCACAGGATCCGTCGGCCTTCACCGAGGAGGACCTGGAGGGGAGGCGGCTGAGCTTGCGGCAGACGGGTGAGGAGGGGATGACAAGTCTGCAGTTGAGGTTCGGGGAAGGCAACCGGTTCGAGGAGATCCGGCAAGAAGCGGCTGTCCCCGCCGGGACGCCCGTGCGCACTGCCCGGGCGCAGGGCAGCCTCTCCCGATTGGGCACCTACACCTATGAGAGGACAGGCCCCGGCATGGGGACGATCCGATTGGACTACGATGACGGGTCTTCCTGCCAGATCCGGTTGAGCTTCACCGGGTCGGGCGTGGGCGCCTACGCCTATGACTGCGGCGAGGGGGTCCTTGCCGAGGGGAGCTTCCGGTTGACGACGGGGTCGCTGTTCGTTCCGGTGATCCTGTCGGCGGCGGGGCGGAACAACTCCCATTTCACCTCGGAGCTGACCCTGACCAACCGTGGGGAGGGGGAGGCGAGGCTCGACTACCGCTACACGGCCCATCGGGGCGGGGGAAGCGGGAGGGCACAGGAGGTGCTGGAGGCAGGCAGCCAGAGGATCGAGACCAACGCCCTCACCTATCTGAGGAGTCTGGGGGTGCCGATACCGGAGAGGGGGAACCGGATCGGAACGCTGCGGGTGGGGGTGGAGCTGGGCTCCGAGGTGGAGGCTGTGGTCAGGACCACCACGGTGGTGCCTGACGGAAGGGCGGGTCTGGCCTACCTGGGGGTGGCGGAGGAAGAGGGCTTCAGTGAGCCGGTCTACCTGTGCGGACTCAGGCAGAACAGCCGGGACCGCTCCAACCTGGCCCTGCAGAACATGGGGGCTCCCGGAGAGGGCGCCATCACCCTGAGGACAACGGTCTATTCGGGAGAGGCGGACGATGCGACGGCCCGGGTGCTGGAGGACGTGGAACTCGAGCCGGGAGGCTTTCACCAGTTTTCTCCGGTGCTGGGCTCGGTGGCCCACGGCTACGTCAAGGTGGAGCGGGTGGAGGGAGAGGCGCCCTTCTACGCCTACGGGGTGATCAACGACCAGGCCAACTCGGACGGGTCGTTCATCT
>JAPOYZ010000398.1 GCA_026706325.1 Candidatus Aminicenantota bacterium | reverse complement strand
CCCAGCGTCCGGAATGACGTCCTGCCCGGCCTAAGCAAGGCGGGTTGCAATTCGGGCCCCTGTCACGGCGCGCTGGCGGGGAAGAACGGGTTCCGGCTCTCGCTTCGCGGGTACGATCCGGTCACCGATTACTTTTCCCTCACCCGGGAGGCGCTGGGCCGCAGGCTGGTCAAGATGGCGCCCGCCCGGAGCCTGATCCTACTGAAGCCGACCCTGACCCTGCCCCACGGAGGAGGGAAGCGGTTCGAAGTCGACTCTCCCGAATACCGGGTGATCGCGGACTGGATCGCGGCGGGGGCGCCGGCCCCGAAGCCCGGCGACCCGGTGATCGAGAACATTGAAGTCGATCCCGAGAAGATCGTGCTTCACACGCCCGGTGACACGGTCCGGATCTCGGTGCGGGCCCGATTTTCGGATGGGAGTGTCCGGGATGTGACTCGCCAGACCAAGTTCAGTTCCACCAACGAAGGGGTGGTGGAGGTCGGGGACCGTGGTCTGGTTACGGCAAAGGGCCATGGTGAGGGAGCGGTTTCCGTCTGGTACTCCAGCAAGGTGGCCTTCTCCCGGGTGTCGGTGCCTCACGAACGCCAACTGGGCCCGGAAGTATTCGGTCAGGCTCCCCGCAACAATTGGGTGGACGACCTGGTCCTGGCCAAGCTCAGCGAGCTGCGGATCCCTCCCTCCCCGCTATGCGACGACAACACCTTCATTCGAAGGGTCTACCTGGACACGCTCGGAGTGCTGCCGGGCCGGCAGG
This sequence comes from Candidatus Aminicenantota bacterium, assembly GCA_026706325.1. GTDB lineage: Bacteria > Acidobacteriota > UBA6911 > RPQK01 > JAJDTT01 > JAJDTT01. The sequence continues at coordinate 1,289 of JAPOYZ010000398.1, read as the reverse complement.
ATCTGAGCCGGTTTCTCGGGGACACGCGCGCTGACCGGCGGGCACGGCTGATCGATTCGGTCTTGGACCGGCCCGAATACGTGGACTACTGGGCCTACAAGTGGTCCGACCTGCTGCTGGTCTCCAGCCGCAAGCTGGAAAAGGCCGCCATGTGGTCCTACTACGCCTGGATCCGGAACGGGGTGGCCGAGAACCGTCCCTGGGACCGGTTCATCGAAGAACTGGTCACCGCCACCGGAAGCAATCTGGAGAACGGGGCCGTCAACTACTGGCTGATCCACCAGCAACCGCAGGAGATCACGGAAAACCTGAGCCAGGCGTTCCTGGGGATCTCTCTGACCTGCGCCCGCTGCCATAACCATCCCCTGGAGAAATGGACCCAGGATCAGTACTACGGGATGGCCAATCTGGTCTCTCGCGTTCGTCTCAAGAACGGACAGGCGGCAGGCGAGGTTACCCTGGTGCCGCGGCCGGTAGGAGAGGTCAGCCATCCCCGGCTGGGACGGCCCATGCCGCCGCAGCCGCTGGACGGCGAGGCGCTGGAGTTGGACGACCCGGCGGATCGGCGGCGCCACCTGGCGCGGTGGCTGGTGGGGAGCGAACATTTCGCACGAAGCCTGGTCAATCGAGTCTGGGCCCATTTCTTCGGGCGGGGCGTTGTGGACCCGGAGGACGATCTCAGGGCGACCAACCCGGCGTCGAACGAAGCTCTCCTGTCGGCCCTGACCCGGGATTTCATGGACAACGGGCACGATGTCAAGCGTCTGATCCGAACCATACTGAATTCGGCCACCTATCAACTCTCCTCCACGGGCGTTCCGGCGAATCGAGACGACGAAGAGTACTTTTCCCACCATCGAAGCCGCCGGCTGCCGGCCGAGGTGGTTCTGGACGCCATGTCCCAGGTCACGGGAGTCCCCGAGGAATTCAAGGGCTATCCCCTCGGGACCCGGGCTCTCCAACTACCCGAAACTCAGGTCGAGTCGTATTTCCTCGATTCTTTCGGGCGTCCTCCTCGACTCACCTCCGGAGCCGATGAACGCAAGGGCGATGCCAACGTGGCTCAGGTCCTCCATCTGATCAACGGGGGGACGCTGAACCGGAAGCTGAGGGCGGAAGGGGGGGCCGTCGACCGGTTGCTGGAATTGGAGCTTCCGGCTCCCGAACTGGTGGAGCGTGTCTATGAGTCGGCCCTTTCGCGGCGGCCGTCCCGGCCCGAAGTCGCCCGTCTGGTCTCGGCTCTGGATCTGGAGCAGGCCAGCCGGGCGGGCGTCGGGGATCTCTTCTGG
>JAPOYZ010000065.1 GCA_026706325.1 Candidatus Aminicenantota bacterium | reverse complement strand
CCCCGCCAAGGCGCGCCATCTTGTGGCTTCGGCGGAGAACGCGATAGCGGCCCTCGGAGAGGAACTCGCTCCCAGCGCAGCGAGGGCCCTGCGCCAGCGCTTGGCCAAGGCGCGCTTCTTCCTAGCGGGCATTCACGAGCCGCTGAGCCCGGACACCCCCTCAGGGAGGCGCACGATTTCGCAACTGAAAAAGCTCGTTAGAGCGGCCTACGCGGTGCTCGACCCACCACAGTCCAGCAAGATCTGCCGACCCGTCTATGATCGAATGAACCTAGTCTTGGCGATTCGCCGGGCTACCAAGTCCTTCCACCATGCGTGGCGACAGCGTCTGGGACTCGAAGGATCCGGGAAGGAGCACTGGACGCGCGTGAAGGCCTTGAATCGGCGGCTCGCAGAGGGGTGGAAAGATCACTACGACACGTTGCACCCCATCGCCGACCTCCGCAGGAATCTCCAGAAACGGCTCTACATGTTCGTCCAAAACCCTCTGAGCTGGGAAGGCCGCGAACCCGGGGAGGACGAGAAACAGGGATGTCTCGATGCGTTCGCGGAAGATCTCGGACGCCGAATCGTCAACCTATGCGAGAGACGGATATGGCATGAGCGACTGCCTCAATGGAACGATGCGTACACCAAGTACGGCATCGGGTCTACGCGTGTGCGCGCCAAGATCATTGTTGATGAGGTGTTTGGATCGGCCGCGCCGGTGCCTGACATTACGCCATCGCCTGACCACAACCAGTTCCTGCGAGAAGTCAGTGCGGAGGTGCAGAGTGCGGCCGAGCAGGCTGGTGCGGTGTTGCAATGAGAGGATGCGCTCGACGGGATCGTCACCGTCCGTCCAATTCCGGCATGTGTGCCGCTACCGCCCCCCGGTGTCGGCGGGCATTCCTCGCCGAGCGCCTCGGTGAGACATCCGTCTAACGGAAGGCCACGGCCTACTAGCGCGCCAGCGTGCCAGGCGACTACCGTAGGTGGCGACTGTCGACCGGGCCATCGGCGCGGCAACCGCCGCCGGATGCCATCCATTCCCCAATGAAGGGGGCTACACGGACCCTTAGAGGAGCAGCTGGTGAACCAGATCGTTCTTGGCGACAACCTCGACGTGCTTCGGAACCTCCCTGACGGGGTGGCCGATCTCGTCTATGTCGATCCTCCGTTCAACACGGGACGAACCCAGAGCCGAACCCGTATCAAGACCACACGATCCGAGAACGGGGATCGAATCGGCTTTCAGGGGCGTCGTTATGAGACCTCCACTCTCGGCACCAAGCGCTTCCACGACAAGTTCGACGATTACCTGGCCTTCCTGGAGCCGAGACTGCGGGAAGCGTACAGGATACTGGCCCCGCACGGATCGTTCTACCTGCATGTCGACTACCGGGAAGTCCACCGCTGTCGGTTCCTGATGGATGACCTGTTCGGGCCGGGCAACTTCCTGAACGAGATCATCTGGGCCTACGACTACGGGGCGCGACCGAAGACGCGCTGGCCCGCCAAGCACGACAACATCCTCTTCTACGTCAAGGACGTGGGCAACTACGTCTTCAATGTGGACGAGATCGAGCGCATCCCCTACATGGCCCCCGGCTTGGTCGGACCCGAGAAGGCCGCCCGCGGAAAACTCCCGACCGACACTTGGTGGCACACCATCGTTCCGACCAACGGAGCCGAGCGAACGGGGTATCCCACGCAGAAGCCGCTGGGCGTCCTCCGGCGCATCGTGACGGCATCCTCACGGCCTGGGGACGTGGTACTGGATTTCTTCGCGGGGAGCGGCACAACCGGAATGGCGGCCCACGAACTCGGACGCCGCTTTATCTTGGTGGACAACAACCCCGAGGCGCTGGAGGTCATGGCGAAGAGGTTCGCGGACGTAGGCGAAGTTCGCTGGGAAGGATTCGATCCTTCAGGTCTCCAAGAGCCACGCGGCCAACCTGACCTGTTCGGAGGAAGGCAGTGACTACGGGGCCGAGGGGCCGGATAGGGGACCCGGAGGTCGGTTTGCTGGCGTCGATCGCTGGCACCCTCCGTGACGACTACGTGAAG
>JAPOYZ010000376.1 GCA_026706325.1 Candidatus Aminicenantota bacterium | reverse complement strand
CGGTCACGTCCGAGGTGCACTTGGCCCCGTCGATGACCTGGAGAACGTCGAATCCCTTGCCGTCCACCCTGGGAATCGCCTTCAAACGCCAGGACGGCGTCATTGCGGGCAGGCTCCCCGGGTCGGCCGCGCGGTGCATGGTGGACCGGATCGCCAGGATCGAGGCGCCCGCCAGCCGGGTGTCCGTGTACATGACCCGCTCGTCCATTCCCACCCGAATGTCGGAATAAACCTTGGGCGTGCCGTAGATTTCCCGACCCGCGGGGATGCTGGACTTGGAGTTGAGAAACGCGATGGGCGCAAAGTAGCCCGGCTGTCCCCGGTAGCTGCACTTGACGGTGAGCACACTCTCCAGGAACCCCCCGTAGTTGGCCGTCCAGGTCGCGTCGATGCCGATGGCCGCACAGTTGCCGTCCGGGTCCGGCTCGAAACACCAGGGGAGGACCCGGTCCAACGCCCCCGGGTCCGCCCGGAAGTAGACGATTTGAAAGCGGACGTTCCGGTAACGGGCCGGAAGCGGAGGGTAATAGGGAGAAAAGGCCGGCATGTTGGCGATCTGATCCCTTGGGATGGTCATGGCTGATCTTCCTTTTTCAGTTCGTGGCGCGATTCTCGCGCCACCCGGGGTTGGCGACATGTGCGGGACGCCTTCCCTGGAGCACGTCCAGGATGCCTTGGGCGGCCATCAGGGAGGCGCGCTCCAAGGCGCTGTCCGTCAAGCCGGAGATGTGAGGGGTCAACAGGGTGTTGGGCGTACGGCAGAGGGGATGATCCGCCGGCAGAGGTTCCTCCTCGAAGACATCCAGGGCCGCCCCGGCCAGCCGGCCCTCCCGCAGCGCCCGGGCCAGGGCCGCCTCTTCGATGACGGGCCCTCTGGAGGTGTTCACCAGGCGGCAGCCGGGCTTCATCAGTTCCAGACGCTCCTGGTCGATGAGATGGTGCGTCGCGTCGCTCAGCGGAACGTGAAGGCTGATGAAGTCGGCCCAAGCCAGAAGAGCCTCCAGGGACTCCTCCAGGACGGCGGCTCCCATCGCCGAACCGGGTGGCAGGAACGGGTCGTAGGCGCGAACCTGCATGCCGAATCCCGCAGAGGCGATCCCGGCCACGCGGCTGCCGATGCGGCCCAGACCGATCAGGCCCAGGTTTTTCCCGGCCAGCTCCACCCCCTGGTATCGATTGCGGTCGTCCATGGTTCCGGAGCGGATGGCGTGGCTGGAGGGATAGATCTGCCGGGAGAGAGCCAACATCAGCGCCATGGCGTGTTCGGCCACGGTCCGGCCGTTGGAACCGGGTGTGAACACGACGGGAAGACCTCTGGCGGTGGCCGCCTCGCAGTCGATGTTGTCCACGCCGACCCCGTGCTTGCCGATCACCTTGAGGCGGGGTGCGTTTCGAATATCTTCGGCGTCTACCTGAAAGAGGCGTACCAGGGCCGCGTCAGCTTCCCGGAAGGCGGCCCGATGAGGCGCCGACCCTTCGGCGTCCGGTTCCGGCGGCACGGTGATCCCTTCTTCCCAAGGGGTCCGGCAATGGCAGTGCCGGCGCAGCAACTCCACCCCGGGGGAAGCAATGGGTTCGGGGATGAAGACGGTGGGTTTCATTAAAAGGTTCCCGTCAGATTCACCTCCAGGATGCGCCGCCACTCTTCGTCATCCAACTCCACCGTCGGGGTCACCTTCTGGCCCAAACCGGCGCTGTTGACCAGCATGTCCAATCTCCCCCGGCTCCGGAACGTCTCCTTGAAGACAGCGGTCACCGCCGGGGAGTCGGTCACGTCCAAAGGGGACGACTCGGCCTGGAATCCGTCCCGCACCAGAGCGTCGGCGACTCCGCGGACCTTCTCTTCCTGGAGGTCACAGAGCAAAACGGAGGCCCCATCCTGCGCCAGCCGCCAGGCGATGGCCAACCCCAAACCCTGGGCGGCTCCCGTCACTACCGCGACCTTGTTTTCAAGAGGCATGCTCATCCCTGCGTCAGGATAGTAACAGTCCAGGTCAGACCCCGCCACTTCATCCGAACCATCCCTCATCTCACTCGACAGCCGCGTTACGCCGC
>JAPOYZ010000161.1 GCA_026706325.1 Candidatus Aminicenantota bacterium | reverse complement strand
CTGGGATACACTTATCCACTCGAAGAGCCAGGGAGGCGTTCGACATTCTGACGATGATCCCATACCCCTGTCAACCTGGAATCCGTCCAATTGAGGGAGATCTCACTCTGTTCAATTGTGGAGTGCTCTCCAGGACGTGCGAAGAGGGGAGACTGGTTCTTCGGGGTCCTTGGCCCAAGAGGACGCAGGATTAGGGGCGGCGGGGCATGGACATGGAGGTCAGTCCGGCCAGAAGGGACCGGTTTGAGGCCCCAATGGGGCCGAAACGACCGAGACCAAATCTGAGGATCCCCGGATCGATGGCCGGTTCGTGGAGTGGGGACAGGAGACGGCGCCGACGGCTGGGTCAGCCCGACTCGGCGAGAGCGCGAAGTGCTTGGTTCCGGTCCATGGCAAATTGCTCAACGGCGGCTTGGACCTGGGTGAAGCCGTGATGGAAGATGATCGCCAGGGTCTGGAAGGTCTCGGGCGCGTTGCCCTTGACCGTGAACAGGTAGTGCGCCCCATGGCGTCGGCAGTTGTGGTCTCTCCGCCTACGTCACCGGCCACACCATACTGCTGGACGGCGGCTACTGCGCCTGAGCAGAATCGCGCGTCCCTTTTCAGCACAAAAAAAAAGCGCGCCTGCCGCAATGGCAGGCGCGCTTTCGAATCAAGCCTGGAACCCGGATCAGTAGTAGATCTTCAGGCCGAACTGCAACTGCCTTGCGGTCAGCGCCGACCCGATGGAGCCGAAAGACCCGTGGTTGAAGTTGAACGTGTTCCAGTTCGAGTTGAGGTTGGTGTGGTTGGTCAGGTTGAAGGCCTCGAACCGGAACTGGATCCGGGTCGCCTCACCCAAGTGGAAATCCCGCAACAGCGAGAAGTCCACGTTGATGGTCCCCGGACCTTCGACGATTCCGCGTCCCGCGTTTCCGTACCTGCCGGGTGCGGGCGCCGCGAAGGCATCCGTTCGGAACCAGGACTCCGGCCGTCGGGAGCCGGAATTGGGATCCCTAAGCAGGTCCGGCCGCTGGGAAGCGTTGCTCCCCGCGTCCAGCAAGTCCGCGGTCGACACGGTATACCAGTGCCCCTTCTGCAGCGTGGTTATGGCGTAGACGCTCCAACCGCCGAAGATCTGGCTGAAGAAGCCGTCCGAGCCGTAGGCGCGGCCGGGTCCGAAGGGGATGTCCCAACCCTTCAACCAAGCCAGCCGCATCGGGATGTTGCCTTCGCCCCGGCCCCGGTTCTTGTAGGTGAAGCCGTCGGCCCAGAGGTTTCGGCTCACCTCGCGCGGGTCGCCGGTGACGCTGAGGCGCCCGCCGGTGGTGTCGATGCTCTTGCCCCAACTGAAGACCAGGAGCGAGGTCAGACCATACTGGCCCGGCCGCTTCTCCCACTTGAAGTTGAAGCCGTGGTAGGTCTGGTCGCCGTTGCCCAGGAGCATGTAGTACCGGGTCATGTTGGGCCAGGGCCGCCGTGACTGACGAGGCCCTTCGCCCGGACGGGCGTCGTTGAACCGGAAGACCTGCATCTCGTGCACCGAGCGCGAGCCCTCGTATCCGACCTCGAACATGTTGTTCTGGCCAGTGCGGTGCTGGAGGGACAGGCCGAAGTTGGGCACGTACCACTGGGGCATGGTGTCTTCGTATCCGCCCCCAACGGTTACGGCGCCGGCGCCGATCAGAACCGACTCGTCGTAGGGATTGGAGATGAAGAGGTTCGGGGCCGCTGCCAGGGCCTCGAAATCCCTCTGGCCCGAGTTCGGCCGGGGATTGCCCAGAGCGGATGCGCCGTACATCATGCCGCCCGGCGGCTCGTTGCCGTAGATACCGCCGCCGATCCGCACCACCGTCCGATCCGTCAGACGGTAGGACAGACCCAGACGTGGCTGAAACCCGTTCTTGGTCCAGGTGAAGACGTTTACCTGGGGCTCGAACCGCCCGGTCTCGGGAAACACAAGCGTCTGTTGGAGCAGAGGAGGATCATAGCAGTCGGGAATCGGGTTCTCGGTGCGTAGCGCACAATCGGCCTTGAGGTTGGTGGAGAATCCCCGCTTGTCCTCCCAGCCTTGACGCAACT
>JAPOYZ010000437.1 GCA_026706325.1 Candidatus Aminicenantota bacterium | reverse complement strand
CGGTCATCTGGGCGTTGCGTTCGGGACGGACGTTGAAGCCCACTACCAGGGCTTTGGAGGCGGCCGCCAGCAAGACATCCGACTCGGAAATGGCTCCGACTCCGCTGTGGACGATCTTGATGCGGACCTTCTCTCCGCTCAGTTTTCGAAGCGATCCTTCCAGGACCTCCACCGATCCGCGCCCGTCGGCCTTGATGACCAGGTCGAGTTCCTTGACTTCCTGGCTTCCCATTCGGGCGAAGAGCTGTTCCAGACCCACAGGCCCCGATCTGGCCAGTTCCTTCCGGCGCTGCTCCTGACTCCTCTGCTGGGCGATTTCCCGTGCTTTGGCGGGGCTTGCCAAAACCTGGAAGGAGTCTCCCGCCTGGGGAAGATCCTGCAGCCCCAGAACCTCGACGGCGGAACTGGGTCCGGCCTCCACGACGGGCTGTCCCCGGTCGTCGAACATGGCGCGGACCTTGCCGTAAGCGGTGCCCGCCACGAAGGAGTCCCCCACCCGGAGGGTCCCGTCCTGCACCAGCGCCGTCGCCACCGGGCCTCGCCCCCGATCCAGTTGTGCCTCCAGCACCACCGCCACGGCCGACTTCTGGGGATTGGCGGTTCTCTCCGTCAGATCCGCCACCAGGAGGATCATCTCGAGCAACAGGTCCAGGTTGGTGTGGACCAGGGCGGACACCTCGACCATGACCGTGTCCCCGCCCCAGTCCTCCGGAGTGAGTCCGCGGTCCGCCAACTGCTGCTTGACCCGGTCCGGCCTGGCGTCGGGCCGGTCCATCTTGTTGACGGCCACCACGATGGGAACGTCGGCGGCTTTGGCGTGGTCGATGGCCTCGAGCGTCTGCGGCATGACGCCATCGTCCGCGGCGACGACCAGGACCACCACGTCGGTCACCTTGGCGCCGCGCGCCCGCATCAGGGTGAAGGCTTCGTGGCCCGGAGTGTCCAGAAAGACGATCTTGCTGCCGTCGACGGAGACATGGTAGGCGCCGATATGCTGCGTGATGCCCCCGGCTTCGGATTCGGCCACACGGGATTCTCGAATGGCGTCCAGGAGCGAGGTCTTTCCGTGGTCGACATGCCCCATGACGGTGACGACCGGGGCCCGCACGCGAACGTCTTCCGGACGTTCGACCACATGCTCCTCTTGGACCAGGGCCTCCTGCTCGGTGACGAACTCGACCTGCATCTCGAAGATGTCGCACAACTGCTGAATCGTGTCGCGGTCCAGACTCCGATTGATGGTTGCCATCACGCCCCGGGAGAAGAGCTCCTTGATGAGCACCTTGCTCTTGACCCCCAACTTCTCGCTCAGTTCCCTCACGGTCACCGAATCGCTGACCGTGATTACGGCGGGACCCTCGGGTTCTTTCACCACCTCGGCGGGCTGGGCTTCCGTCTCCGGGGCTTCGACGGCAGGAGCCTCGGCTTCGGCAGCGGGGGCGGCCTCGACCGCCTCATCCGGCAGTTCGGGAACGGGAGCTTCCTCAGGCGTGGGCTCCACCACATCCTCGGTCGCCGGAGGCGCGGATACCGGTGGCGGAACCACTGGAGGGGCCCCACCGGGCGGCACCAGAGGAAGGCCGGTGGAAGCAACCGGCGCCGGAGTGGAAAGGACCATTCGCTGTGCCTGTTCCAGAAGCTCCGCCGAAATCTGGGCCTCGACCTTCTCGATGATGGGCTCGTCTTCGATGGTGACCTCGGTCTTCTCCAGGATCTCCTCCGGCGGCTCGGTCACGATCCGCCGATAGTTGCCTGTCCCCTTTCTGGGCTTCAGTGATCCCATGAGGAACGGGCTGTCGATCGCCTCCGCCGCAGGCGCCGCGGCTTTCCTGGGCTGGCCCAACTGCTTGATGGTCTTGCGAGGCTTGGCGGCCGGCCGTTTCCTGACCTTCGCCTTGACGGACCGGGCCTGCTCCTCCTGCGCCGTGTCGATGACGAGCTGCAGGCGCCGGCGGATTCGATTGGCGATGTCAAAGTCAACCGGAGTTTCGGGCGAAGGCACCCAGACCCCGATCTTCTTGAGCTCCGAGATGACGGCCGTACTCCGCATCTCGAATTCCGAAGC
>JAPOYZ010000387.1 GCA_026706325.1 Candidatus Aminicenantota bacterium | reverse complement strand
TTCCGCAAGGCATTGCTGTGAAACCGCGATCAAGTGGGCGAAGGACGACGACCAGATGGTCGAGGACTACATGGCCGTTCACCAGTCCGACCAAACCGCAGTCGCGTTGTGGAGCCACTTCCGTACCGTCATCGACCGGTTGAAAGCCGTCTTCCCGACCTACCGCAAGCCGATGCAAGGTGAGGAGGCAGTCCTAAACGGCGGCAATATCTACGTTGACAGTGAAGGAATCGTCCGTGACGGTGGCGGACGGCGCATCGAGGGTATCGAAGTGCATTCCGGACGGGAGTCAACGCTGGACTATCCGATGTTCACCGACGAAGACGGGAAAGTGGACGGCGTCGACATGACCGTGGCCGAGAACCGTATGCGGCTCCACAACGAGATGGCGGGCATCACTGAGGACGACGAAAAACAACTGAAAGGCCGAATGTCTAATCCGAAACAGATGCAGCACAAGGCGTTCGTCTTTGACCGCCACGAGAAAAACAAGGGCAAGAGATGGAAGTACGAGGCCAAGGTGGGTGTACCGCTGGACCCGACTGTAGTTCACGACACCCCCGAGTTCCCTCTCGGCTCGGTGATGGTCGTGCGAGAAGGGAAAGACCCTGAGTAGGCCGATTCCACGCCGTCAACCCTGGTATATAATCCCCATTGTTAAGGCCTCCAGTGTCCTATCGGAAGTATTACCATTGACAGTGCCGCGGCCGCATCCAGAATCTCCAGGGCGCGGCCGCACAGCGGCACCCGGTGCCGGCGGTTGGTCTTCATCCGTCTTGCCGGGATGGTCCACACCCTCCCGCTACGATCGATCTCCGCCCACTCGGCCCGCCCCACCTCGCTCCACCTGGCCGCCGTCAGCACCAGAAACTCGAAGGCCAGCTTCGCGGCCGGCAATGCCGTCCTACGAACTCCTCCTGCTCTCCCGGCAGGCGACACGAGACCGCAGCTTGGCTGTTCTATGGCGTGGGCCAGGGTGCGGGCATCAAGAGATGAGGCATGCCGTCTAGGTTCCCTCCGACCAGGAGGAGAGGTATTTCTCCTGCTCGGCACTGAGATCGTCGATGCGGCAGCCCATGGATTGAAGCTTGAGCCGTGCGATTTCCCGATCGATTTCGGGGGGAACCGGAACCACGGCCTTTGGCAGGTTCCTGTAGTTTCCGGTCAGATATTCCGCCGACAGCGCTTGATTGGCGAAACTCATGTCCATGACCGAGGCCGGGTGGCCTTCGGCGCTGGAGAGGTTGATCAAGCGGCCCTCCCCCAGCAGAAAGATCTTCCGCCCGTCTTTCAGCTTGTACTGCTCCACGAACTCGCGGGCGGTTTCCCTGCCGTTGCTGAGCGATTCCAGCGCCGCGATATCGATCTCGACATTGAAGTGACCGGAGTTGCAGACCACGGCGCCGTCCTTCATCTTTTGGAAGTGGGATCCTGCGATGACTGTCTTGTTTCCGGTGACGGTGATGAATATGTCGCCGATTTCAGCCGCCTGCAGCATGGGCATCACCTGAAAGCCGTCCATGACCGCTTCCAGGGCGCGGGTGGGATCGACTTCGGTCACAATCACCTGGGCCCCCAGTCCCCTGGCCCGATTGGCCACGCCCCTTCCGCACCATCCATATCCCGCCACCACCACGTTGAGTCCTGCCAGCAACAGGTTGGTGGCGCGGATAATCCCGTCCAGGGTGGACTGCCCGGTGCCGTACCGATTGTCGAAGAGATGCTTGGTGTCGGCGTCGTTCACCGAGACGATGGGAAACTCCAGGACGCCGTCGTTGGCCATGCTGCGCAATCGAATGACACCCGTGGTGGTCTCCTCGGTCCCTCCAATAATTTCTTGCAGGAGTTCCCGGCGGTCCGAGTGTATGGTGGAGACCAGGTCGGCGCCGTCGTCCATGGTGATTTGGGGGCGTCGATCCAGGGCTGAGGTGATGTGGGAATAATAGGTCGGGTTGTCCTCGCCCTTGATGGCGTAGACCGAGATCCCATGGTCTTCGACCAGGGAGGCAGCCACGTCATCCTGGGTGCTCAGCGGATTCGAGGCACACAGGGTGACATCGGCTCCGCCGTCCCGCA
>JAPOYZ010000334.1 GCA_026706325.1 Candidatus Aminicenantota bacterium | reverse complement strand
TCCCGTCCTGCGACCCACTATCCGGATCGGAGAACGGCGCCAACAGGCCGATGAAGAGCTCCAGCCCCTGGGTAGCCAGGAGGGGACGCCAAGCGGGCGTGAGATTCTCCGTGAACGCGAAATCTACCAGGTGCCAGGTCCTTCGCTCTCGTCCCTCCACGAAGTCTCGCAATCGAGAACCGAACCTCTCCGGCGCGACGAGCCCACCGCACGCCAACCAGCGAACGCGTTGTGCGTCGTTCATGCTCCGCCTGCGGAGCCTGCTATCGACGAGAGCCAGAAGCTCCTCCTGGTCGGCGTACTGAACCGCCGCCCGGAGCAGTCTGTCCAGGGACTCGAGCTGCTTCGCCGTGCAGCGCGTCGGAAAAGCGGCCAGGAGACGGAGGCTGCCGAGTCGCGCGACCTGAGCATGTGCCCGATCGTGCGCGAGGCCCCAGAAAACCGCGGAAGCCGAGCCATCATCGCGAAATCCGGACGCCGCGACCGTGACCAATGCGTCCACGACGATCTCGGGACGCTTCTCGAGGAGTCGTCCGTACCACTTTGGAGAATAGTCGGTGTTCGGGTAACAGAAGTGGAAGACGAGCGCCTTGCGAATCCGGGCTTGGTCCCACTCGGAAGCATCCTCCGACGATGTCCGCTCGAGTTCCGCCAACCCCGCCAGGAACGGCCAAGTGAGGTAGTGGAATCGATTCCGTTTGCGAAGATCGAGAATCTCTTCCAGCGTCGGAACGTCCGGCCTGTCCATCGCGCCCTTCAATCCCGCAAGCGCCGCCCGGGTAAGGTCTGGATCACCTCGCAGCAGCTTCTCCACCCCCTTCGGTCCGCCTTCCGCGTGGAAACTCACGAAATCGCCGAAGAACGCCCGCGCCATCTGAAACAACATCACCGGCGCAGCCCGATTCTCCTTGAGCGCCACTACCTCCGACCGAACCTGAGCCAGCCACTCGTCTTCCCGTTGTTGCTGCTTTTCCTCGTAGCTTCTCCGTTCCGCTCTCTCTTCCGACCAGCCGGGCGGAGAGGACATCAAGTCCCACACGGGACGCAGTTTCTCGTTTTGCCGGACGTGTGCCGCCACCACGCCGAGTGAGAGACCCGCATTCCCGTCTGCGTCCTTGAGAGCCCTGAACGCTTCACACAGCAAGTACTCTGCGACCTGTAGCCTTGTATCCGCGATGGCGACAGCCTGCCCGAGGCACCAGAGTCCATGGTCGGGCGGCCGGCGGGCACCGTACAGACAATTGCGCACGTCGAATCCCTGCCTCGAAAACTCCACCGAAGCGGGACAACGACGCAGCCCTTCCATGAGCACTGCCTTCTGAACGTCCGGCCGACTCTCGAGCCAGAGACGTACCGCACGTGCGGCCTGGTCGTGCTCATGCTCCCACCCTCCGGCGGGAACCGCAACTGCGCCTGCACTCAGCCAGTCGTACAGGCGCCCAGCATCAATCGCGTCTCCCCGGAAGTCCAGGGCGCGAGCGAGTAGCCGCATCGGAGTCTGTCTCACGTACCAGCGCTCCAGTCCGGGTCTCATGTCGGACAAGCACTGCCGCAGGCCATCCAGAAGCTCGATTACCTCCTCGTCCGATGACTCGTCGGGAATCCGCTGAAACCAGAACTCCCAGCAACTGCCAATAACCTTTTGGGTATCTTCCGTTGCGACGAGGTAGCGCCATACCTCGGACGGAAGCACGTTTCGCGGAAACAGGCTGCTCAGCAGAATCCCCCTGAGCTCTTCCTTGGGATCCGGAATGACTCCGGCGTGAACATCCGCGAGCAGCGTCTCGAGTCTGTTCGTCTTCTCGGCACCGTCCGGACAATGGTGCAGGAAGGCACGAAGCGCGAGCGCATTGACGTCGGACCACCATTGGCCGTCGGAGACGATGGCGAACAGAACATCTGCCAGTCCCGGAAGTATCGGACCCTGGAGTAGGACGTCCAGCAAGAATCCGACGAACGACTGATGTTCCTGTTCCCTGTCGGTACTACGCAGGATCTGCCCGATCGCCTGCTGCATGGCACTCGTTGCCAGCGGTGCGAAGGCTGCGGTCGCCCCGGATGCCCAATTCAGGTGGAGCCGCG
>JAPOYZ010000035.1 GCA_026706325.1 Candidatus Aminicenantota bacterium | reverse complement strand
CGCCCAGGACGATGAGCGCCGTGACGTCCATGCGGACCTTCTCGGTGACGAAAAGCACCAAGGCGCCACCGAGGATGATCAGAACCAGAGCGATGTCGACCGTCACTATGCGCTCACCGCCCGATCAGAGGATGCGGTCTCACGGCTCCACATTTACATTCCGGGCACCAGCTCCCATCGTTCGGCGGCCACCGATTCAATCCGCTGCCGGGAGAAGAACACGGGGAAAAACCGGTCGTTGGCCCAGAGGTCGAACAAATTGTCGTAGAAGAAGGAATCGGGGTCGCCGACCTGTCCAGGGTTGTTGGTGCCCACGGCCCGGTCCCAGTCGCCGGTATCCACGATGATGCGGAACGACGCGCCGCCAGTCTGGTTGTCGCCGGCGCCGCTGTTGTTGAGGGAGTAGGAGTTTCCGCCCCTCGGCAGCGGACCCACGGTATACCGGTCTTGCATTGCGCCCGACAGGACGTGAGACAGCGGGTGATGAATCGTGGCGTGCTTGTAGTCGGCCTGGCCGTATCGCCAATCGTCCATGTTGCCACCCAGCTTCTCCCGCAAAACCTCCACACCGTCTGTGAGGCTTTCGGCCAGTATACGGTCGCGGCCGGCTATCGGGTCGCTTCCGAACTCACCCCCCGGAGCGAGAACATGCCTGACGATCACGGACATTGAAACGCCCCGGATGAACTCCCGGCCCTCCTCGGGTACCAGCAGCTCGTGCATCGCCCGCTGCAGTCTGCGTTCGAACGCAACGTAAATCCCCGCCGCCACCGATGCCGGATCCAGATCGTAGTCCCAGTCCAGCAAGAGGCGCCGCGCCCGATTCGCATCCGGTTCGTTCAGTTCCACGTGCTCCAGCAACGGAACGAGGGTTCGGGCCGGTATCGAAAGCGTATCCATCTGCAGGTCCATCATGTCCGCCATGGCATGGCGGCGTCCCGAGTCCAGGACTTCCGACACCCTGGCCCACCGGTACGGATCCGCCCACACGAATCCGATGGCGTCGAAATGCGGATAATCGTCCGGTGTCAGGTGGTTGTTGGCCGTGGCGAAATACCCCTGGCCCGGATTGAAGGCGCTCGGCTTGGCGACGATCGGTAGATATCCGTCCCACTCGTAGCGCCCGTCGCCCGGTACCGGAACCAGACCGGAGAAGTTGCGGCGGATGGGTGCGATCCCCACCGACTGCCAGCCGATGTTCCCGTCCCGGTCGGCCCAGATCATGTTTTCGCCGGGAATGTTGGAGTAATTGCACGCTGCGACGATCTCCTCCCATGTCGTCGCCTGATCCATGCGCAAACTCGCCAGATACGGCGCTCCCCCCGGTTCCAGCCACGCAGCCCGTACCGCGTAGGCGACGTTGTTGTCCGGGTCCTCGTAAACCACCGGACCGTGCCGCGTGTACTTGAGTTCCACCTCCACCGGGGCCTGCTCCCTCACCGGGACGGTCTCGGTGATCACCGTCATCTCCTCCCAATGGTTCCTGTAGCGGTAGCGGTTCGGATCGGAAGGATCCGTCTGGTAGACGTACAGGTCCTCGCTGTCGGTGGGAAAGACCGTCAGACCCCACGCGCCGTACTCGTTGTGGCCGATGCTCACGCCGGGTATCTCGGGCTCCCCGCCCCCGACAACATTCCACCCCGGTCCGACCAGGTGCACCCAGTAGCGCAGCGAAGGCGCCGACTGCGCCCGGTGCGGGTCGTTGGCCATTATCGGGTAGCCGCTTTCGCTGAGCCGGCCGCTGATGACCCAGTTGTTCGAACCCACGTCCTGCTCATCCTGCCACCGAGCAAAGGCGTCACGGCCCCGGTCGGCTCCCGCAGCAACTCGAACCCGCTCTAGGGCATGGGCATCCGCCCGGTACGCGGGAGCCAAATCGCTGCTCTCGAATCGGACAGGCTGCCGAAAGGCGGCGTAAAGCCGCAGGATATCGTCGTACAGAAGATTTGGGTCGATCGCCGGATCCAGTCCGATATCCGGATCCCCGGGGTGGAAGTTGGCAACGGCCTTGACTGCATCGACGCCGATGCGGGCCACGGCCCGACCGTAGTCGAGTTCGTCTCTGATGTTCGATAACAGCCCCT
>JAPOYZ010000199.1 GCA_026706325.1 Candidatus Aminicenantota bacterium | reverse complement strand
CTATCACGTTCAACTCTCGAATTCCGGACGCTGGGGGCGCTCGGGACGTCCCTGGCGTCGATCCCTGCCTCCGAATCTCCCGCCTTCCCGGCCGGAAGAACGGCCGCGCCTTCTCCCGCGCATCTGACTCATTGCCTCTCGGAACTCGGCCAGCGTCACCGCGCCGTCCCCGTCTGTATCCATCCTTCCCAAATTGCCCCGCATTCGTTCCGGGATTTCTTCGCCGCTGAGCTTGCCGTCACCATTGGCATCGCGACGCTGAAAGATCCAGGCAGGATCGAAACCGCCACGGCGCCGGCGCTGGCCATCGAATCGACCCGGGCCGGGCGGCGCTTGCGAAGCTGAAGGAGTTTCCCCGACCTCCGGAGCAGGGGCGACTTCAGCCGGTCGACCGGCGGAGCTGCCATGATCCTCCTTGAGTGTGAGGCAGTAGAGATTGCGGTTGGAACGCAGGAACAGGCGACCCTGGCTGATGGCCGGCGTGGCGCTGAAGTCCTCGCCCTCCTGGCCCATGTGATTCACGGCCAGGAGCTCGAATCGCTCACTGGCCTTGAGTACGAAGACGAGCCCGGAGCGCGCCACAAAGTAGATCTTGCCGTCGCCAATGACGGGAGATGCGTAATCGCCGCCAAAGCCGCCGCCTCTTCTGAAGCTGCCCCGAGTTGCAGGGTCGGCTCCGCTGGTTCCTAGGCGTGCCTTGAAGAGCTCCGTGCCGGTTTCGGCATCGATACAGGTTACGATCCGGTTCGAGAATGTGTAGAGCCTTCCCTGGTAGAGGATGGGTGTCGCCGTCCGGTTGGCATGACGGGCCGACCAGACGACACGAGACCCGGTGACGTCACCCTTTCCTCCTGCGCGGACAGCCATCCCGACGGCGCCCCCTGCGCCGGATTCGACGGCATAGACGATGCCGTTGTGGGAAATCGCGCTGGAATTGGCATTTCCGGATGACAGTCCCGAGGAGTACCAACGCAGCTTGCCGGTGTTCGGGTTGAGGCCCCAGATCTCACTGGGGACCGCGATCACGAGGTCTGTCCGATTCGGGCCGGCCTGAGCCATTGCGGGAGTGCCCCAGGTGGCGTTCAAGCCGGCTGCCTCCTGTTTCCAGACTTCTTCCCCCGTCTTCCTGTTCAGGCCGACCAGGGCTTCCCTTTCGGCGCCTGCCGTGACAATGAGCAGATCCTTGTAAAGGATGGGGCTGGAAGCAGATCCGCGGCCATCGGGATCCGATTCCATGCCGATGCGCCTTTGCCAGACCTGCTTCCCGTCCATGTCGAAGCAAAAGACTCCACTCTTGCCGAAGAAGACATAGACCTGCTCGCCATCTGAAACCGGTGTGTGCGAGGCGTAACCGTGCTGAGTGATCCTCCCGCTGTACCTGACTTCCGGCAGGCGGGCCGCAATGGCAACCGACCAAAGCGTCTTGCCGGTATGGCGATCGATGCAGATCAGGTGGCGCCGCAGTTGCTTCAGGTCACCGGGGCTTCTGCGGTCCATTCCGTACCCCGACCAGTAGGTCACAAAGATCTTGTCGCCGACCACGATGGGGCTGGAGGAACCCGGACCGGGCAGCGGGAGCTTCCATTGGAGGTTACGGGTCCCGCTCCAGTGGCTGGGAAGCGGGTCCTTTTCGGTACTGACCCCGGCACCGTTCGGCCCTCGAAAGCGAATCCAGTCGGCCTGAATGTCCGACGACCACAGAAACAGGGAAACGGCCACCATCATCTGACAATACGGTTTTCGACGCACAAGGAAGCTCCTTTGTCTGAAGGGAAAGTCCTTCGGTTTTCTCCTGGCCAGTGGGGAATTCTCCGACACTTGAAAGTAGAACGACGGGTCTCCCCAACCGGTTTCGCCGAACCTGCCGTCCCGGACCCGCTCCCCGTGACATGCCGAAGCTGCGGCGGTCGCGACTGCGCGACCACAAAACTTTACACGGGATTGACCGACTCTTTACATCGATTGCGGCTCGACTTGCGTCTATAGAAATGTCAGTCGCACCGGGAGGCGATCACGCCACCTGAGTGCCCAAGCAATCGGGCCGTAAGTGATTCAACCCCTGGTCGGAATCCAGGCCGAAATTC
>JAPOYZ010000496.1 GCA_026706325.1 Candidatus Aminicenantota bacterium | reverse complement strand
CTGGATCAGGTTTCCCTTGCGGTCGCGGACCGTGACGTCCAACCGCACCTGATCGACCTCCACGGTCAAGGCGGCCCGGCCCTGGGGCCGGTCCCGCTCCTCCTCGATCCGGCGGGACTCACGGTCGGACCCCTGGCTCGCGGCCAGGGCCGCCGTTCGCGCCGGTCCAACGATGAAGAGGAGAGCAGCCAGCAACAGAAGTCTTGGCGTTAGTTTCATGGTTTCTCCGAGGCTTGAGGACGCCGGTTGGATTGCCTTCATATTAACATATGGGGAGTCTCCCGACCGGAATCGCCGCCGCGAACGAGTTCGCAGGTCCGGCCGGATCGGCTCCTCATTCCTCATGCCCGCTCCGGGTGGTAGAATCGCGGCAGTGGATCCCGAAGAGAAAGAAAAAAATCTCTTTCAGTACCTGGAGCGGTATCGCCGAGTCGTCGTGGCGTTCAGCGGCGGCGTCGACAGCAGCTACCTGGCCTTTTGCGCCCATCGGATATTGGGCAACGAGTCACGGGCCGTCACGGCCCTGTCGCCCTCGGTTTCCGGATACCAGCGAAGGCTGGCCCTGGACTTCGCCCGGCGCTACCGGTTGAATCACACGCTGATCGAGACCCGGGAGATGGACAATCCCGACTACGCCCGGAATCCCACGAATCGCTGCTACTTCTGCAAGGACGAACTCTACGTCCACCTGAAGAGACTGCTGCAGGAATGGAATGCGGAAGCGATTCTGGACGGCTCCAACTTGGACGACATCGGCGACTACCGGCCCGGCCGGCGCGCCTCCCGGGAGCAGGGCGTCCTGAGTCCGTTCATCGACGTGAAACTGAGCAAGGACGAGATCCGGTCCCGGTCTCTCAAGTGGGGTCTCCCCACCTGGGACCTGCCGGCCATGCCGTGCCTCTCCTCCCGATTCCCCTATGGTGTCGCCATCACCGAGGAGAAGCTGCAACAGGTCGATGCGGCCGAGGCCTACATCCGGAGCCTGGGGGTGGTCAGCTTCCGCGTGCGTCACCACGAGGAACTGGCCCGGATCGAGGTCGACCGTACCGAACGCCATAAGCTGATGGATCCGGATCTTTTCGACGACATCAACCGCAAGCTCCGTGCCCTGGGGTACCGGTACGTGACTCTGGATTTGCAGAGCTTTCAATCCGGGTCCCTGAATCAGGTGGTCAATCTGGAACTTTCATCCGGACAGTCCAGGAACACCTGACGCCCGATACCCCTTGCGACCTGCTGTCTCTTGGACACCATCTTGATCAGCCGGAATCACGCATGAATACGTTCCGCCGCGCAGCACGTACCCCGCGTCTGCCGGGGAGACGCGGAGAATCGAGGCTGCCGGGCTGGGTTTTGATCCTCTTCGTCACCTCGGGTCTCCTCTCCTGCCGTCCCGAGGTGACGGCTCCAGGTCCCACCGTCGCTTCCCGGGGGATGGTGGTCAGCTCCAGTCCGTTGGCCAGCCAGGCGGGTGTCGATGTCATGCGCGAAGGTGGGAACGCCATCGACGCCGCCGTCGCCGTGAGCTTCGCGCTCGCCGTGGCGCACCCCATCGCCGGCAACGTGGGAGGCGGGGGGTTCCTGCTCTACCACGACGCCGAAACCGGCCGGGAGATCAGCGTGGACTATCGCGAGATGGCCCCGGGCGGCGCCGGCCGCGACATGTACCTGGACGCTGCGGGAGAGGTGGTTCCGGAGTTGTCCACCGTCGGTTACCTGGCCTCGGGAGTTCCCGGGTCGGTGGCCGGGCTCCACCTGGCCTGGAGCCGATTCGGGACCCTTCCCTGGAGCCGGTTGCTGGAGCCGGCCATCGATCTGGCACGGAACGGCTTCGTGGTGGAAGAACACTTCGCCCGATCGCTGGAATCAGCCGCTCCCCTACTGGAGCGGTTCGACGAGACCCGGCGCATCTTCCTGCCTGGCGGAAGTCCACCGGCGCCCGGCCGGACCTTCACTCAGCCCGACTTGGCGCGCACGCTGGAGGCCGTTGCCTGCAACGGGGCCGAGGCCTTCTACCGGGGCGAGATCGCCGAGCTGCTCCAGCGGGACATGGAGGCTCACGGCGGGATCATGACGCGGGAAGACCTGG
>JAPOYZ010000025.1 GCA_026706325.1 Candidatus Aminicenantota bacterium | reverse complement strand
CCCAACCTGGACTTCAGCGGCTGGTACGACCACTGCAACGGCTCCATGAGGCACCTTCAACTGATGCAGCAAAACGCCCGGACGAAGGCAGCGAGGGAACAGACCCGGCTCGTCATCGGCCCCTGGAACCACAAGCACCTGGGGGAGCGGTCCCTCGGCTCCATGGACTACGGACCGGAGGCCCGGGTCGACCTGACCCAGGTGATGATTCGCTGGTTCGACCATTGGCTCAAGGGAGACGGGGACGGCCTGCGGGGGGAACCGCCGGTGCGGTACTTCGTCATGGGTTCGCAGGTCTGGAAAGGAGCGGAGACCTGGCCTCCGGAGGATGGCGCCGGTTGGCGCGAGTTCTATCTGGAGAGCGGCGGGGACGCCCACCGCCCGGACGGATCAGGACGGTTGTTGGCGTCGGTTCCGGCGCGGTCCCGTGAAGATGCCTACGACTACGATCCCAAGGATCCGGTCCCGACGCTCTGGAGCCGGGAGATGTTCACTCAACCCTCCGACCGCGCCCTCCTCTCCCATCGCCGGGACATCCTGAACTACCGGACCGATCCCCTGGAGCAGGAGGTGGAGGTGGCCGGCTACCCCGAGGCCGTCCTCTTCGCCTCGACCTCGGCCCGGGACACGGACTTCTTCGCCCGGCTCATGGACGAGCATCCCGACGGCCGGGCCCTGGACGTCGGTTACGGCATGGTCCGCGCCCGGCACCGGATCTCCATGGATCGCGAGGACCTGGTGACTCCGGGCGAGGTCGTCGAATACCGCATCAGGATGGGACCGACCGCCTGCCGGTTTCTCAAAGGACATCGAATCCGGGTGGAGATCACCAGCAGCGACTTCCCGAATCACGATCGGAACCACAACACCGGCGGGAACGATCTGGCCGAGACCAAACTGGTGACGGCCCGTCAGGTGATTCACCACTCCCCGCGCCATCCTTCCCGGATCGTGCTCCCGGTTGCTCTTGATTTTACTATAAATAGTAAAATCTGACGTCCAATTGTCTATATATAGACAAATAGTTCCTGGACAGTTGGGAGGAGGGACAGGCTTGTCCCTCATTCATTTTTGGCTGGAACGGAACCCGATGTTTCCGATAGACTGCCGACCGAACCCAGGCTCCTCCCATGCCGGCTCCCAATCTTGAATTCAGGAAAGTGACCGGTCATTGCGGCGCCGAAGTGTATAGCATCGACCTCTCCCGGCCGCTTGGGACGGAGTTGGTGGATGCCCTCTCCAACGCACTTGCCGAACACTGCGTCCTCTTTTTCCGCGGCCAGTCCATGACCCCGGCCCAGCAGAAGGCGCTGGGCCGCAATTTCGGTGAACTGCATATTCATCCCGCATGGCCCCGCTTGGTCGACGGCCATCCCGAAGTCATGGAAATCTACGCCGACGAGAACACCCGCCGGATCGCCGGAGAGGACTGGCACTCGGACGTCTCCTGCGACCGGGAGCCGCCTCTGGGGACGATCCTTCAGATGCTGGAGGTGCCGCCGGTGGGGGGCGACACTCTGTTCGCCAACATGTACGCGGCATACGAGTCCCTTTCGGCGCCGCTGCGGCGAATGCTCGACGGCATGACCGCGGTCCACGACGGGGAGCACGTCTACCGCGGCCGCTACGACGACTCCGACGATGAGGGGAAGACCTTTCCCAGATCGGAGCATCCAGTCGTCAGGACCCATCCGGTGAGCGGACGGAAGGCGCTTTTCGTGAACCGCCTGTTCACGACCCGCATCGTTCAGCTTTCAAAGAATGAGAGCGACGCCGTCCTCGGATTCCTGGTGGAGCACGCCGCCAGCCCCATGTTCCAGTGCCGGTTCCGCTGGCGGCCCGGATCGGTGGCGTTCTGGGACAATCGCTGCGCCCAGCACTACGCCCTGTGGGACTACTATCCCAACCGCCGCCGCGGCCTGCGCGTGACCATCAAGGGCGAGAGGCCGCGCTAGGAGGGGCGACATTCCTGTCGCCTGTTCTTCCTGCCGGAAAGTGTACAAGGGGACTCCGTCCGCTTAACCTCCTGATCGGCGGTAGGAAAACCCCCGCTCGTGTGCCCGACATGGGCTGTCTCTAAGGGATGAAAGATCCCGAAGGAGG
>JAPOYZ010000192.1 GCA_026706325.1 Candidatus Aminicenantota bacterium | reverse complement strand
CCGACCTGAGTCAGGCCATCGGAGAGCACCACGCCTCCGCTGTCGACACCACGGGCGGTTACACCTTGGTGAACGTCGCGGGCGCCCGGCGGCGGGAACTCCTGGCCAAGGGGTGCACCCTGGACCTGCATCCCAGGAGCTTTTCTCCCGGCCAGTGCGCCCAGACCAATCTGGGCAAGGCCGGAGTCCTCTTGATTCCCCGGGGCGACGCCTCCGACGCCCAATCCTTCGACGTGATCGTCCGCCGCAGCTTCGCCGACTACCTGGGCATCTGGCTCGAACACTCGGGCAGGGAGTATGGACTCCGGATCGTCAGATAGTCCCCGGTGGGAGCGGGGGTTTTCAACCCCCGATTCTTGGGTGTGAAGGGGACAAGGATGTCCCCTCTCCTATGTCCGGGAACCACAACCGGCGCGCCGTTTCTCCCAGGATCTGCCGGCGATCCTCCTCCTTCAGCGGCAGGACCTCGCGAAAAATCCGTAGATGTTCCTCGTAGCTCATTCGGGGCGTCCAGAGCCGGTTCGGGTAGTTGCTGCCCCAGACGCAGCGTTCGGCCCCGTAGGCGCCGATGATCTTGAGCGCCGCCTCGTGCAGGTCGTCTCCCGGGAAACCCTTCGCGGTCCCGGTGCTGATGAAGTCCACCTTGGCGATCAGATTCGGAAACCGGGCCAGCCGCAGGACGGCCTCCAGTTTCTTCCGGTACTCCTCGCCGGGCTTCAGGTCCAGACAGTGGCAGAAGGCCACGGTGAGGTGGGGAAACTCCCTCAGCAGCCTCTCGGCTCCCTCCACCCATTCCAATTGCATGAGGAAGATGTCGACGGTGATCCCCAGTTCGTGGGCGGCCTGCCAGAGGCGGCGCACCGCCGGGTGGTCGAACCGGGTCCGGGACTCGGCGGGGATGCTGCGCAGTGACTTGACCCCGTGTTCTTGCACCAGCCGCCAGAGGATCTCGGGGCTTCGCGGATCGTCGGGATCCAGTGTGCACACTCCGCTGACGCGGCCGGGGTTCGCGCGGCTGACGTCGGCGAGGTACCGGTTGTCGTATCCGTAGAAGGAGACGGTCTGGATGGCCCGGACCGCCGCCACACCGTTGGCGTGCATCACGGCCCGCAGATCCTGGATCGAGCCGCCGCCTCCCGGCACCCGCAGGGGCCGGGCCGCCGGCGGGTAGCGCTCTTCGTCCGGCGAGTAAATGTGGGCGTGGCAGTCGATGACGAGCATGGCGGATCACAAAAGGGTGGAGAAGAAGACCTGATTTGACAGCAGGTCCGTATTCTTGGCTCCGGGGCCGCCTCCGGTGTAGAGAAGTCCCGGTTTTTCCGGAACCCGGTTGTGGCCGGTGGCCCGCTCGAGGTTGGGCAGCCAGTGCGCCCGGTTCCCATCCAGCCGGCTGACCAGGGAGAAGGTGAAGCTTCGTCCTCCATCCCGGGAGCGAAAGGCCGCGACTTCGTTTCCGGGGCCTCCCCAGGTCGAGGCGCCGTCGACAGGGGGCTCGATCTGGGCCGAGACGACCGTCTCGCCGCCGGATGTGAAGGTGACGCCGGCCGGCGCCAAAAGAAGCCGGCCCCGAAATTTCGCGGGCAGGAACCAGCTCAGATCCGTTCGGTCCCAGCTTCCGTCCCCGTTGGGCCGAGCCAGGATGAGCCCTGACCGTCCCCCTTCCTCAGTGCTGTAGACGACGCCGGGCCGCCCGTCGGGATCCACGGACAGTGCGCCCGCCCGGAGAAGCCGGTTGTGGTCCACTCCCCCGCGGGCCAGGACCTCGGTGGAATCGGGAGTCGCCGGGAGGGAGGCCGAGCTGCCGTCACTCCGGGTCCAGGTCCGGCCCCCATCGGGACTCACCAGGTAG
Source organism: Candidatus Aminicenantota bacterium (assembly GCA_026706325.1). Lineage (GTDB taxonomy): Bacteria > Acidobacteriota > UBA6911 > RPQK01 > JAJDTT01 > JAJDTT01. Next base: position 18,828 of record JAPOYZ010000192.1, on the reverse strand, counting down.
GCCACCGTCTGCAGGCGGCCGTAGGCCCGGCTGTCGGATCGTTCGTGGAACCGGCAGAAGAGATGGAGCGTCCGGTGATCGGGTCCCCAGGCGAGAGACTCCTGGAAGTGGGAATAGCCCGGATGGCGCGACCTCAACAGGGCGCTCCGGCGCTGCCACCGGGCGCCCGGCGGCCGCTCCCACAACTCCACCTCCCAGGGACGGTCCGTAAAACTGCGCCGGGCGCTGAGCACCAACGTGTCATCCGCCCCACAGACCAGGGTCGGATAGGTCAGGCGCCCGCCGAATCGGAGTTCCTCTTCCCATTCGGATGCATCGCCCGGTCGGCGTGATCGGCGGTAGCACATGGGATGGTGGTGCGGGAAATAGACGATGTGAAGGTAGCCGGCGCTGTCTACGGTCAGCGCAGGTCCTCCGTGATTGTCAAAGGCGTCGCCGACGGTGACCGTTGGAGACCACTCGCCGGTGTGCCGGTCGCGGCTTCGGACCCGGACCCGGAAACCCTGCGGGGGAGAATCCAACCAGGCCACGTGGGTCCTGTGGCCCCAGGTGACGATCTTGTTGGACTCGGCATACCCCGTGGCCCGGCCGCATCCCTGACGGGAGAGAAGAAAGGAGCGGCCAGGATCTGCCGCCACGGCAGTGCGCCCGGAACCCCAACCCCAACCCAGGCCGGCTCCGGCTCCCAGCCGGCGCAGGGCTTCTCTCCTCGCCAGTCTTCTTCCACCCATCCCAGTTCCGCCCCCGGTTCGGGTTTTTCACCCGTTCGCTGAGTGTATTATGAACGAGTGTCTCCCACAGGCACCTGCACACGTCATCTCGGAATCATTCGGAGGCGCCTCCGTTCCGGAAACGAGAGGAGAAAGGAAGTCTGGTCATGAATCGAAACATCCTGGACCGATTGGCCGCGGGACCCGTCCTCGGCGACGGCGGGTACATCATCGAGCTGGAACGCCGGGGATACGGAACGGCCGGAGCCTTCACGCCCCACTTCGTCCTGGACCACCCTGACGCCATCCGGCAGCTCCACGTCGAGTTTCTCAACGCCGGGGCCGAGGTGCTGCAGGTCATGGCCTTCTACGGCAGCCGCGCAAAGCTGGCCACGGTGGGCCGGGACCACCAGACCATCGAGATCAACCGGAAAGCCACCCAGATCTGCCGTGAGGTGGCGGGGGACCAGGCCCTGGTGGCGGGGGACCTCTGCGCCACCTGGAAATGGGAGGAGGGCAGCCCCAGCGCCCGGGACCTGGTGGCGGCCATGTTCGAAGAGCAGATCCAGGCCCAGGAGGGGGTGGATTTCATCATCGGAGAGACCTTCTGGCGTTTCGGGGAGGCCCGGCTCTGCCTGGAGGCGATCAAGAAACACACTTCGGTCCCAGCCATGATCACCGTCTCCTTTCGCGGCGGCGACAAGACGGAGGACGGCTACTCACCCGCCGAGTGCGCCCGCATCCTCACGGCTGAAGGAGCGGACATCGTGGGGACCAACTGCATGCGCGACCCCGAGCGGACCTATCCCATCATCGAAGAGATGCGGGAGGCCACCGACGTCTACCTGGCGGCCCAGCCCGTGGCCTTCGCCTGCACGGACCGGATCCCCTGGTTCACCGCCAATCCGGCCTTTCCCGACCAGCTCGAGAGGACACTGCTGACCCGCTACGAGCTGGGCGAATTCGCCCCCCGGGCCCGCGACATGGGTGTCGATTTCATCGGGGGGTGCTGCGGATGCATCGGAAGCCACATGTTGGAGATGGCCCGGGGCCTGGGCAAGAAGGAGCGGGCGGAGGTCTGGCAGCCCTTTCCCGACTCTCCCATGAGCGAGACCGAGTTCAACTGGGAACACCGCCACAGCGACGAGCCGGCAGTTCACGCCTGAGGTTTCACCATGAAGACGATAGTCATACTGACCCTGTTCGCCCTCACTCTGGCGCTTCCGGCCCAGAAAGCCTTCGACGTCTACCAGACCGCCGACCGGCCCCGAGCATTGGCGCTGATCGGCGACCGGTACCACAGTCCGGTCTACATCCGGGATCACCTGGCCAAGGCCCTGGTTCGGGAAAACATCCCGGTGACCTTCATCGAGAACGTCGAAGCCCTGACGCCCGAAGCGCTCGCGGAACATGATCTGCTCATCATCCTCCGCGACGGCATGAACTGGCCGGAAGGGTTTGACAAACCACACGTCAAGTGGATGACGGACACGCAGCAGCGGGCCATCTGGGATTTCGTGCACGGCGGCGGCGGTTTCCTGGCGCTGCACAACTCTCAAGGCCTCTACCCGCCGGACGGCCCCTACTACGAGCTCTTCGGAGGAGACTACGGAGGCCATCCCGAGCCCTATGTCTTCACCATTCGAGTCGAAGACCGGGATCATCCCGTGACCTCGGGCGTGGAGGATTTTGAAATCTTCGACGAGCAGCATACGGTGAAATACTATCTCGACCGCGAACACCTCCTGCTGCGTTCCATGGCGCGGGACAACCTGTCTGCCCCTGCAGGATGGTGGCGCGAGATGGGGAAGGGAAGATTCTGCTATCTGGCGCCGGGACACACGCCCGAGGCGCTGGGCCACCCCATGATGCAGCGGCTCATGCGCAACGCGGCCAAGTGGTTGGTCCGTCTATAGGAGGGGGGACATCCTTGTCCCCTCTTCAGCAGGAGGGGGGACATCCTTGTCCCCTCTTCGACACCGACTCGGCGTCGGTGCTACGAATCGCCGCTCCCTGCGGCGATGGCTTCCACTTCCTGCACCTGTCCCGGCGAGAGGATCCAGCCGGCGGCCGCGACGTTGGCTTCCAGTTGTTCGATGCTGGTCACCGCCACCAGGACCGTGCAGACGTAGGGCTTGTCCAGCAGCCAGGCGATGGCCAGTTCACCCAGCGGGCGGCAGTGATCCCGGGTCCAGCCAGCGAGCCGCTCGACAATCTCCAGACGCTCGCCGGTCATGTAGCGGGCCAGGACGGGACTCGGATTCTTCCAGGCCCGGGTGCCGCGCGGGATCGGCGCGCCCCGGCGATACTTGCCCGTCAGGACGCCTTGGGCCAGGGGGGAGTAGGCTGCGATGCTCAGCCCGTGGTGCAGGCAGGAGGGAAGAATCTCGGCTTCCAGCGACCGTTCGAAGAGGTTGTACGGCGACTGGCTGACCAGGAACGGCGCATAGCCGCGCCGCTCTGAAACGCCGCTCGCCGTGGCGATTTCCCAGCCCGCGCAGTTGGAGCAGCCGACGTAGCGCACCTTCCCCTGGCGAACCAGGTCGTCGAAGGTGCGGAGCGTCTCTTCGATGGGCGTCGCCGGATCCGGACGGTGCGCGTAGTAGAGGTCGACGTAGTCCGTATTCAGCCGGCGGAGCGTGCCTTCGATACTGCTCATGATGTGGCCGCGCGAGAGCCCCGCATCGTTGGGGCCGTCGCCCACCCGCAGGCCCACCTTGCTGGCGACGACAAACCGGTCGCGCCGTCCGGCGACAGCCTTGCCGATGTAGGTCTCGGAGACGCCGCGCGAGTACATGTCGGCCGTGTCGATGTGGTTGATGCCCAGGTCGGCCGCCCGGTGGATGATGGCGGCCGTCTCCCTTTCGTCGCAGTAGTGGGTGAAGCTCTCGTGCTGGCCGAATACGTTGGTGCCCAGGCCGATGATGGAGATTTTGAGGCCACTGTTTCCAAGCTGGCGGTATTGCATCGGGCTCCTCTGCTGGATAGGGCCTCCGGGGGAGAAATCCGGGTCAGACCAGTCCCGAAATCGGATTCCCCTGCTCGTCGCCGATCTTGACCGGCCGGCCGATGGGGTGCATGTAGGTCTTGGTCCAGTCGATTCCCAACGCCTTTCGCCCGGTTCCCATCGTACGCCGACGTCCAGAGAACCGGCGGTTAGGAAACCGCCGCTCCAACCTCAAAAATTGAGGCGGAGGGAGAATTGGAATTGCCTCGGGGGAAATGCCGAGGTGTAGGAGAACGGCTCCGTCACCGGTCCCCGGCGCCCCTTGTACGATGACGGAAGTTCCTCCAGCGTGACGTTTCCGACGGTGCCGTTGACGTTCTTGAAATTGGTGCGGTTGAGCAGGTTGAATCCTTCGGCCACCACATCCATGCTCACGTCCTCCAAGACCGGGATCCGGCGCTTCAGGCGCAGGTCGGCGCTGAAGAAGTTGGGTCCGATTCCCACGTTGCGCCCCAGGCCCCAGGGCCGGTGCGTGTCGTTGTGCCGGTCTCCCACGTTGTCGTAGCCCGTATTGAGATTGAACGGCGCGAACGAGCGAGCTGTGACAATCCCGGAGATGGTGAGGTCTCCGAGCAGGTTGTCCAGAAAGCCCTTTCCCCGGCCGGACTTCCAGGGAAGCTGAGCCATGGAGCGGACGATGAACCGGTGCCCGCGGTGGTAGGCCGAGAGCGCCATTTCCGCCGCAGCGTCCCATTGCAGATGGGGCTGGAACGCGGAGTTGTAGTCGGTGATCTCGTCCATCGCCTTGCTCCAGGTGTGATGAGCCGAGATCAGGAACCCCTCGGAGAAGCGCTTCTCGAGTTGCAGGATCAGGGCGTGGTAGAAGGAATTGGACCAGCTTCCGTAGATGTTGTCCTGCAAGATGTTCGGATCGTGAAAACCGATGATGGGGCGTCCCTGGGCATTGGTCCCGGTCTGGTACGGGTTGACGTCGAGCGGACGGATGATGTGGACGCCGCGGTTGAAGTTGTATCCGGCCGACAGGGCGAATCCGGCCGCCTCTCTCTGGATTTCGAGGCTCGCCTGCTGGGAGTAGGGATTCACGATGTCGTCCGCGATCCGGAACCGCACGCGAAAGGGCAGTCCGGGCTCAGGTACGAATCCGTGGACGGCCAGGTCCTCGGCCGTGATCGGCCGCTTGCCCAGGACGCCGCGGTTCAAGAGCGTATGGTAAATCTCCGCAGAGTTGAGCAGATCGCCGGTCAGTGCGCTGTTGACTCCAGGGATGCCGTTCAGGGGAATGAAGACCTGAAGGATCTGCTGGACGTTTTCTCCCAGCAGGTCGTTGATGAAGGTGATGTGGCCGTCGATCCGGGCGTGGAAGATGCCGTAGCCGCCTCGGACGACGGTCTTGGCATCGGGACTCCAGGCGAATCCCATCCGGGGACCGAAGTTGTTGTTGTCCCGGGGGAATTCCGCCTTGCGGAAGAGTTCGTAGCGCAGCCCCAGGGTCAGCAGAAAGTTCTGGTGGATGCGCCACGAGTCCTCGACGAAGAAGCCGAAACTGTGGGCCCAACCGGTGTAGAAGGGGTCGCCGAAACCCTGCTGGTAGACCAGGGGCAGGCCGAGCGCATAGGCCTGCAATGAGGAGATGGGAGCGTCGATCGCCGCGGCCAATTGGGGCTGCCCGGACGAATTAAACAGATCCTTGAGTAATGGGGAGACGGTGTACCCGGCCCCCTCGTCGATCAGAACCCAGAGCGGAATGGCCTCTCCGAAGACGAACTTCCCGCTGAAGAAGGTCTCGGACCGCGCCCGGTCGTAGAATGGATTGTAGTCGGCGCCGAACTTGACCGAATGCCGTCCGGAGACGTAGGTGAAGTTCTGCCGGGCCTGCCCCGTCCGTTCGACGTTTCGCGTCGGCAGGATGACGTCCCGTCCGAAATAGCCGAATCCTTCGATGTCGATGGAAGGACCATGCGGGTCGGTCGGATAGACGCCGAAGTCGTGGTACCCGATCCCCAGCCAGGTTTCGCTGATCCACTCCGGGCTGATCACCGAGGCGTTCCCGACCGCGAGCGAGAAATCGTTGAGGTCATTGTTCCGCCCCCGGTTTCGGGCGATCAGCGAACCGAAGCTGGTGTTCTGGCTGTTCAGTCCCGTCCAGTTTCCCCGCAGGAAGAGTTTGTGCGCCGACCCGATGGCGTGGTCCACGCGAGCGATGAATTGCTGCCGCTCTTCCGAGAAGGGGAACACGCCACTGTTGTTTTCGAAGAGCTCGACCACATGGGGATAGTTTCCGGGAACCAGGGCTTCTGCAAGGTAACCAACCAACGGAGCCAGGGGGGCAAAAGCGGGTGGAGCCGAGTCGCTGGCGATCCCGTCGGCCAGAGCCTGCTGCGAGGGCGTCAGCTCGTAGAGAAACGACTTGTCCCGGAGCAGCGGAACGAAGGACGACTCGTGCCGGTCGAGGCGTTCGTAGGCGGTGTAGAAAAACGTCGTGCCCCGGATGATGGGACCGCCGAAGGATCCCCCGCTCTGGGCCCTGGTGTAGGCCGACTCGGCCGGGTCGAAGTGGTTGCGGGCCTGGAACCGGCGGTTGCGGAGCACTCCGAAGAGGGTTCCCCGGAAATCGTTGGTGCCCCCCTTGGTGACGATGTTGATAGCGCCGCCGGGCGCGCCGCCCAGTTCCGCGGAGAACGAATTGCGATTGACTTGAAACTCCCGCACCGCGTCCTGGCTGATGGAAGAACGAACGCTGCCGGTGGAGTAGTTGTTGTTCAGTCCGTCGATGGTGAAGGTGTTGCCGCGGCCCGTGCCCCCTGCGATGCCGAGTCCGGACGCCGGCGTCGGGGCGATGCGGAAGTCACGGTCGTCCGCCACGTAGCTCGAGTCCACGACGCCGGGGGTCAGAAGCGCCAGATCCAGGTAGTCGCGGCGGTTGATGGGGAGGTCCTCGATGCTGGCGGAGTCGATATGGTTGGACTGCTGGGTTCTGTCACGGGCCACGGCGATTCGCGTCGCTTCCGCCGTGATGACGATCTCTTCGGCGGCCACCACGATCTCCGGAGATAAGGTCCGGGTTGCCCCCACCAGCACCTCCAGATCCTGGACCACGTAGGGAGCGAACCCGGGTAGCTCGAACCGCAGAGAGTAAAGTCCCGGATCCACCCGGCTCAGGACGTATTCTCCCACGTCCGAAGTAAGGGTCTCCCGGATCACCCCCCGGCCCTGGTAGGTGGCGGTGACGGTGACGCCGGGGAGGACGGCCCGGGTCTCGTCGTAGACGTAGCCGCGGATGGTCCCGGTGTCGGTCTGGGCAGGGAGCAAAACGGTGCCGGCCAGCAAAAGCACGGCCACGGTCCCGGTTCGACGAAAAGGACGCCCGAAGCCAAGAAGCGAAGGGCGGAAAAGGTTCTTATTCGACATCACCTGATACTCCCGATCGAATCAACCACGCCATCCCGCGTAGCAGGGCAAAACCGGCCGAATGGATGTGGACTCTGATGGTACGGGGAACCTGGCGGAACTCCCGGCTCGATACGTCCCGGGTTGGCTCCGTGATGCTCATTTGTGGCGCAATACCTTGCGAAAAAACTCAGTCTTACAGAATCGAACCCTGATTTCCAGACCTCCGGGAGGGGGGGTGGAGAGGGGCCTGGAGAGGGGACTGTCTCGTCCCCCAAAACCCCGGTATCGGGGGTTGGAAAACCCGGCCCTGTCCGATTTCGATCACTCAGAGCCGGTGCGGGGAAGCGCTGAGTTTCTCCCGGCTGCGTCCGCACTCCGGCCCGGCCTACTCGTAAACCGCTACGCCGTTCCGATAATAGACGTTGCTCGTGCTTCCGTTCTTGTTGCGGATAAGCCAGTCGCCGTCCATCTCGCCGTACAGGTACTGACCCTTCCAGAGGCCGCCGTCGGCAAGACGCCACTCCCAATCGCCGTGCATCTTGTCGTCGAAGTAGGGCCCTTCCCAGACGGTGCCGTCGGCATAGCGCACGATCCAGTCGCCGTTCCTCATGCCGTCCACATACGGGCCTTCCGAGACACCGCGATGGGCGTCGCGCACGACCCATCGGCCCTGCCTCATGCCGGCCACATAAGGACCCGTCCAGACGGCGCCGTCGGCCCGGCGTTCGACCCAGAGGCCGTGTTTCAAGCCGGCGGCGTAAGGTCCTTCCGAGACGTCCCCGTTCGCTTCGCGAACCACCCAGTCGCCCTGCCGCTTGCCGTACTGGAGACGCCCGGTTGCTTCAACCGTCGATTTGCCTTCGTCCCAGGTCCGTGTGACGGTCCCCGGTCCCTGGGCCATGGCCCCGGAACAAATCGCCGTCCAGGTGACGGTCTCGCCGGGCTGGAGGTCGGAATTCCAGACATGGCATCCTGGCTGTTTGGACAGCTCCATCCAGCACTCGGCGCCCTTGGGCCGGTTCGAGCAGGAGTTCTGCGCCGGCAGGCTGGCCTCGATATCGAGCGACATCGCCAGCGCCTCCCGGTAGAAAGGGTCCTCCCTCACGGCCATCCTCAAGTACCGGTTCACCGAGTCCATCGCAGCCTGCAGCGCGCCGGCAGCGAAAGCTACATTCGCGTACCGGAAGTCGAAATCCTCCGGCAACTCGAGATCGTGATCCATCTTCAGATCAAGAGCCCTCTGCATCGCTTCGAGAGCCCGCACCGGGTCCGCAGCGTCCATCAGCCGTTCCGCGTGCAGCAGATGACGGTCAAACATGACATGGGGAGGCAATTGCGCGGCCGCCATGCCGGCGGCGGCCAACAACGAAACGACGGCAACGGGAATGGTTCTCGGCATGGGGGGCCCTCCTGTGGCCGGCCTGGCGTGGATGATGTTGTAGTGACGGTCATCGTAGCGTAAACGTTCAGCTTTGCCAGAATCCTTCACAGTCGGGACTCCCGTGCCTTAGAATCTTCTCCTCTTGAATGCCCGGACAACCTGGCGAAAGGATGGTGTCGACGATATGGCCATAAAAGATTGGAGCAAGACAAAGCAGGTCGTGGCCGGATTCATTTCGGGCATGATCGCGACCTGGTTGGTTCTGTGGGCGCTCGGTTGGCCTTAGGCCGGGTTTCTTGCCAAGTCGCTGGGAATTTGACGAAAACGACGCGAAAGACAGACGGCTTCCAGTTGACTCGGACAGGGAGGCATCAACAATGCACCGTAGAGAATTCCTTGCGCGATCGTCGGCGGCCGCTCCGTTCGCGTTTCCGGCGTTCGCAGGGGTCGAGGACGATCTGAAGATCACCGGGGTGCGACTCGTTCGCATGAGGCCGAAACGGCCGGTTCCCAGCTACGAACCCGCTCCGGACGCTTGGTCCGCGGTAGGAGTCGAAGTCGCCAATCCCGTCTCCATCTACCCCAAGTACAAGCCGATGCGCAGCTTGTTCATGGCGGACGGCCCCGGGATTTCGAGTTTCTGGGTCGAGATATCGACCAATAAAGGCGTGACCGGCTACGGGCCGGGAGGGCCGGCCGGCGGGGTGATCGTCCAAGACCACTTGGCGAAGCTTCTGATGGGTGAGAACCCCCTCGACATTCAACGCCTTTGGGACATCATGTGGAGATCCACCATGTACTACGGACGCAAGGGCGTGGTGGTGAACGCGATCTCCGGTGTCGACATCGCTCTCTGGGACATTGCAGGAAAGGTCTGGGACACTCCGGTCTGGCGACTCTTGGGCGGGCGGATCCATCCCCGCATTCCATGCTACTGCACGGGAAACGACATCGAGCAACATGTCGAGTTCGGCTATACACGCCTCAAACTCGCACTGCCCTACGGCCCGGCGGACGGCAGGGACGGCATCCGCAAGAACGTGGAGCTCGTCAAGCGGGCCCGCTCTGCCGTGGGCCCGGAAGGCGATGTCATGATGGACTGCTGGATGGCCCTCACGGAGCGCTACACCCTGGAACTGGCGGAAGCGTTCGAGCCGTACAACGTCTATTGGCTTGAAGAGGCGCTGCCGCCTGACGATTTCGAGGGATTCGGCCGCCTGCGCCGCCAGATCACCTCCACGCGAATCGTCACCGGGGAGCATGTGTACACCCGCTATGGCTTCAGGCAACTGCTGAGAGTCGAGGGGGCCGAGATCTGGCAGCCTGACATCAATTGGTGCGGGGGGATGAGCGAGATCGTCAAGATTGCGCATCTGGCAGCGGCGCACGACATTCCGGTGATTCCGCACGGGGGCGGCCAGCGGGATGCGGTGCATTTCATCTACGCCACGCCCAACTCGCCGTGGGCAGAAATGTTCATGCCTGCTCCGGGCGGCCCGGACGTGGTCTACGAGCGCTACGAGGAGGACAACAATCTGACGCGCGGGCCCGAAGGAATCTACACCAGACCATCTGACGGGCCGGGATTCGGCTGGGAAGTCGAGCCGGAAGCCTGACGGGCTCCGGGACATGCCCGGTGGTCAGTCCCGTTTCCTCCCGTCAATTACCAAATCGACTGCCTGCAACAAATCGGTCCTGAAGTTCCCGTTCAAGACGGTCTGCCTGCTCTCTTCGGCCCACTTTGGAAATTTCGCCATCCTTGCTGCCGACACGAGCGCGTAAAGCGTGGCCAAGGGTCGGTCGAGGGTCTTCTCGCCGGGATCGACGCTTCCGTAGACCTCGCGGAACCCGGTGACCGCCTCCCCCGACAACGATCCCACTACATTCCGGAAGTCGCTGTAGCGGGTTCCGATTCCGAGCAGGTCGTAGTCGAATACGATGGCCTCCATTCCGGGGCCGGACTTCCGGCTCAGGGCCAGGTTCGTCCAGTGGAAGTCGTTGTAGTTCAGGGTCGTCCCGAAACTCGCAAGGCCGAGCTTCAGAAGCTTGATGTGGTCGGCGGCGAGACGCCACGAGTCCATTCGCAAGAGACCCAGGGCGCGGCCCGCCGATTCGATGCTGGCGGGATCGAGCAGATCCTCTTCCCGTTTGAGGAACGGGGGCAGGGTTGGGCCGGATGCCGCCAGGGACGAGCCTTTCTGATGGAATTGCCAATACCAGCGGGCCACAGCCTCTCCCACGCTGCGTTCCCGCATGTCCGACGCGGTGGCCAAGCGCCACGTATCGCTGCAGGTGAGGTCTTCCAGAAGGAGATCGGTCTCCGTTTTGGCAATGACCCTGATGGTGGGTACACCGAGCTGCCGGAGGAGACCGTAGCCCTTGATTTCGATTCCCCGACTATTGCCGCGGAACGACTTGAGAACATACGAGCACCTGTGGGTGAGAATTCTGTAGAGACGATGGCCGGGACGGACGGAGATCGTTTCCACCCGCCGGACCTCGCCGGCGGGGATACCCAAGCCTTTGAGGCTGTCGCCGATTTCATTTTGGATTCCGTGTCCGCTCATCGTTCCGTGCGACTGCGTACTCTACCTTATTCGGGGCGTTCCGGAGCGGTCCCTGCCGTGTGCCGGCGACACTGTTCTGATACACTCTGCGGTCGCATGATCCTGCATAATGTGTTACTTAAGTTATTGATATGTAAATATTTATCCTATATGTTGCAGCCTTTGAAGACAGCTTCGGCGAGCTGTCCGATCAAGAACTGGTGACTGTGGTGCAAACAAAGGATTTCACATCCGCATTCAAGGCCTACGTGCTGCCCGGAATCGTATTCCAGTCGGTGATCATCGCCGGGGGATACGGCACCGGACGGGAAATGGTGGAGTACTTCCTCAACTACGGACCCGTCGGCGGATTGGTGGGAATGCTTTTCATCAGTACCGTGATGTGGTCGGTGGTTCTGGCCGCCTCCTTCGAATTCGCAAGGGTCTACCGGGCGCATGACTATCGGACCTTCTTCCTCAAACTGCTGGGCCGTTTCTGGTACAGCTTCGAGGTCCTCTACCTGATTCTGCTGCTGATCGTCCTGGCGGTGATCGGCTCCACTGCGGGAGTCCTGCTGCGCGACAATTTCGGCCTGCCCTACCTGCTCGGCGTCGCCATCATGCTGGCTTCGGTGGGATTTCTCACCTTCAAGGGGACGAGCCTGATCGAGAAGTTTCTCTCCGGGTGGTCCTTGCTCCTCTACGGGATCTACCTGGTCTTCTTCGTCATGTGCTTCCTTCGATTCGGCGACGAGATACGAAACAGCCTGTCCATGGGGATCGATTCCTCCGGCTGGGTCGTGGGCGCCTTCAAGTACGGCTTCTACAATCTGGGAGCGATTCCGGCGGTCCTGTTCACGACACACCACATCAAGAGCCGGAGGCAGGCCGTAGGAGCGGGTCTCCTCGGCGGCGTCATCGGAATCTTCCCCGGCTTGCTCTTCTACCTCGCTATCGTCGGCCTCTATCCACAGGTGCTTTCCGCCGAAGTTCCGGCAGTCTACGCCTTGCGTGCGGCCCGGTTGCCCCTGCTCCTCATCGTCTTTCAGGTGGTTTTGCTGGGGACTCTGGTCGAAACCGGGACCGGAATGATCCACGCCGTCAACGAACGCTTGCGGTCGGCCCTCAGGGCACGGGGGAGAGATCTCCCTCGCCGGGTGCGGCCACTGGTGGCCCTGGGTCTTCTCTTGCTGGGACTGGCGCTGTCGACATTCGGACTGATCCAACTGGTCGCCAAGGGCTACGGAGCGGTAAGTTGGGGATTCCTGTTCGTCTACATCGTTCCGTTGATGACCTGGGGCTTGTACAAGATCTGGAAGAAGGAAGAAGGGAGAGGGCCGGTTGACGCCGCCGGCGCTACCAGCCGAGGGTGAGCCGACGACACCTGAACGAGTGGCGCCACTCCGGGATATTCTCGCCGAATTGGACGAAGACCAGGGCGATCGATGATCTATCTCGATACCTCCGTCGCTCTTGCCCAGCTACTTGCCGAAGATCGCCACCCCACTGCCTCGTTTTGGAGCGAGACCCTGGTGTCCAGCCTTTTGATGGAGTACGAGATTTGGACCCGGTTACACGCGCGCAGACTCGCCGATTCCCACAGTGAGGCGGCCCTCAGGCTCTTAGGACGAGTCGCTTTGATGGACCTTACTCAACCGGTACTTGCGCGAGCTCTGGATGCCTTTCCCGTGTCTTTGTCGGTACGCACTCTTGATGCCCTGCATCTTGCCTCCTGCGACTTCCTGCGTCAGCAAGGTCAATCAGTCGCACTTGCGAGCTACGATCGCCGGATGACGGAAACAGCTCGAGCCATGGAGATTCCTATCTGGCATTTGGAATAGTCCTGAACGACGCAGGGAATTCCAGGGTGGACAGACCGAAATACGTTCCCCGGCCGGTAGCGCCAATCACTCGAAGTCCGAGCGGATCTTGGCGATGAGATTCGGCAGGTAGATGTGGAACCGCCGGTCCATTCCGGGCAACTCCTGGGGCAAGGCGAGGATTCTCTCGAGTGCCGGGGCGGCGCGGTCGTCCAGGTAGTCGAGAGCGTTGAGCGCGCTCATGGCGACGTGGAGGCCGTGCTTTTCCGCATCGGCCAGTTCCACCAGAACGGCCAGGGCGCGTGTGGCGTCCGCATCGCTGCCATGTCGGCCGAGGGCTTCGCCGGCGGCGATTCGCACCGCCGGAGCCTGGTCCGAAAGCGCTTCCCGGAGCGGTCCGGCCAGGGACCGGACCCCCTCCCGGCCTCGAATCAGGGCGCCCAGGGCCGCCCAGTAACGGACCGCGGCGTCAGAATCGTCGAAGCCGGCCCGGAGTTTGTCCTCGATGCCGTCCCGCATGGAGGTGGCCAACTCGGCCATGTCCATGATCCGCTCTACTGGGTAACTCTTGGGATCGGCTCCCATCGTGTGGGGTGCGTCTGAACCGGACCGTGAATAGATGGCGTTTTCGGGCAGGAATCCCAGGTCGCGGATCGACAGCGACCACTCGCGGCGCGCGGTGCGCAGGCGTTCCAGAACGGCCCTATGCTCGGGGCTGCCGGCGAGGTTCTTCGTCTCGTCGGGATCCTCGGCCAGGTCGTAGAGTTCCTCAGCCGGCTTGGTCTCCCAGAAGTGGGTGCGCGGGGGGCTCAGCTTTCCCTCACGGTACAGCCGGTGCCACACGGCTGTCGTCGGCGTCCGGAACATGTACTCGACGAACTGGCCGTAGATCCGGTGCGGCATGAAGTTGCGGATGTAGATGTAGCGCTGGTCGCGGACGGTGCGGACCATGTCGTAGCGCTCGTCCATGCGGCCGCGGAAACCGTACAGGTACGGCTGCGGCGGAGCCTCGTAGTTGCCCGCGAAGGCGTGGCCCTGGAAATGGGCTGGCGGTCGGATGCCGGCGAGGCTGAGCACCGTCGGTGCGAAGTCGACGAAGCCGACGAGGCGGTTGGTCTCGCCGCCCGGTGCGAAGTCGGTGGGCCTCAAGTGCCGGAACTTCTCCGGGATGTAGAGGATCAACGGCACGTGCAGCCCGGAGTTGTAGGTCCAGCGCTTGCTGCGGGGAAGGCCGGTCCCATGGTCCGCCCAGTAGAAGACGATGGTGTCCTCTTCCAGGCCGTCTTCTCTCAACTGTTCCAGTACCTTGCCGGCCAGAGCGTCCATCTCGGTGATCTTGTCGTGGTACTGGGCCCAGTCCTGCCGGACTTCCGGAGTGTCGGGGTGGTAGGCGGGGACCCTGACCTTCGTGGGATCGTGGACGGTTGCGTGCGGCCGCTTTCGGATCTGGGACTCGTGGGTGACCGTGAGATTGACGACCGAGAAGAAGGGCTGGCCGGGCGCGCGCTTGCGCCAGTGCGCCTGGGGGCTGGACTCGTCCCAGACTTTGCCGGGCTTCTCCAGGTTGTAGTCCTCCTTGGAGTTGTTCGAGGCGTAGTAGCCGGCCTCCCGCAGGTACTGGGGAAACATCTTCATCGACGGCGGTAGTCGAGTGGATGAGCGCATGTGTTGCGATCCTGTGGAGGGTGGGTACATACCGCTGATGATGGTGGTGCGCGCGGGTGCGCAGACGGGAGCGGTGGACCACGCGTTGCGGTAGATCATGCCGCGGGCGCCCAATGCGTCCAGGTACGGGGTGTCGGCGTAGGAGTCGCCGTAAACGCCCAGGTGGGGGCCGTTGTCTTCGGAGCTGATCCAGAGGATGTTGGGGGCGTTCGCAGGGGCGGAGTTGGTGGATGCCAGGAGAAGGAGGACGATGGTGCGTATCGACATGGACAGAATATACCTGTGTTGGGACCGGGGATTGGGGAAAGTGTAGAGGGGGACTGCCGTCCCCCCTGACCCCCCAATAGGGCGACTAAAAGTCGCCCCCCCATTCGGCGGCAAGAAAGCCGCCGCTCCGGGCGGCTAAAAGTCGCCTCCAATTCGACGACAGGAAAGTCGCCGCTCCTAGCGCCGCTCCGGGATGACCGGGAGGAGGATGTGGGACAGGTGTTCGGCGTCGTGGTAGATGGTCTGGTGGGCGAGGACGATCTCGGTGTCGACGCCGAGCTTGCCGCCGTTGTTCAGGTTGCGGTCGAAGCGGGGGAAGTTGCTGCTGGAGACCTCGACGCGGATCTTGTGGCCCTTGAGGAAGACGTTGCTGACGACGCCGACCTCGATGAAGAACTGGTAGGTCTTTCCGGGTTTCAACAGTTTGGGGTTTTCGAATTGGCCAGGTGCAGGGACCCCGGCTCTGATGGCCGCGGGATCCCGGTAGCGGGCCCGGAGAATGCCGTCCCAGAGGTTCACCGCCTTGCCGTCCGGGTAGACGTCCAGCAGCTTGACGGTCCAGTCCGTGTCCCGAGCGGAGCTGCTGGCGTAGATGCTGGCCTGGATCGGCCCCGTCACCTCCAGCTCTTCCTCCAGGGCTTCGGTGCTGTAGACCAGCACGTCATCCCGGTGCTCCACGGGCCGGTGGTCCAGGGGCTCCACCTCGCCGTTGGGGTCCATCCCGAGGGTGGGAACCGGGTCGTCCGGATTGTATGTGTAGCGGTCGGACGGCTCGCCGGCTGGGGGCTTTTCTGTAGTGAGGGTTCCGTCGCCGAAGAGGGAATTGGCGCGTCCGCCGCTACGCAGGTAGAAGGGGGTCCATTGGGTTTCGGGGAGAGGCCATTTTTCGGCGGTCCGCCAACGGTTCTTTCCCATCATGAACAGCTTCAGCGGGGGCTCGTTCTCGACTCCGTTCTCGATCCCCTTGAGCCACCGGTCCATCCAGCGCAGGTAGAGCGCATAGAGGTCGATGATCGAATCGACTCCGAAATCCAGTACTCCGTAACTCTGCTTGGGCCGGTCGGTGTGGACCCAGGGGCCCACCACCACTTTCTGCAGGCGCCGGGCGCGCTCGGTGCCCTCTCGCTGGATGGCCTCGTAGTTGGCGAACAGCGACTTGGCGTGCAGGTCGAGCCAGCCGCTCACCTGCAGGATGGGGATGTCCATCTTGCGGAAGTGCCCGTAGTTGCTGGCTTTCTTCCAGAACTCGTCATAGCTGGGGTGCTGGATCCAGTCACGGTAGAACCCGATCGGTTTGCCGGTGGCCTCGACGTCGGCCGTGAGGATCGGCAGGTGGCGGAACAGCTTGTCCCATTCGTACGGCTGCCGCGTCTGCTGGGTCCGCCCGCGGACGCCGATGGACCAGGGGATGCCGATCTGCAGCAGGAAGGCCCCGCCGGTGTAGTTCATCCCGTACAGGTATTCGTCGGCCGGCCCCATCTGGGGGGCGATGGCCTTCAGGTAGGGGGAGCCGGTCTGGGCCGCCTTCCACTGGGTCAGTCCCATGTGGGACATCCCCATCATGCCCACATTGCCGGCGGCCCAGGCCCGGGGCCCGCACCAGTCCAGCGTGTCGCGGCCGTCTTCGATCTCCACGATCCATCCGGACCACTCCCCGTCCGAATCGAAACGGCCCCGGCAGTCCTGGAGCACGTACACGTACCCGCGACGGGCGAAATACAGGGCCCGGTTGACGTACCAGTCGGAGCTGTTGCCGTACGGAGTCCGCTCCAGGATGACCGGCCATCGGCCCTCCTTCCCGGGGAGATAGACGTCCGCCGACAACGAAACGCCGTCCCGCATGGGCACCCGGACGTCGATCAGCGTGGCGGGCGAGTGTTCCGGAGGCGACAGCATGTCCTTCCAGGCCGAACTCTCCGCCAGAGACGGCGAAATGAGTGTGGATTGCAGGCACATGACGAGAAGTCCTCGGGTCCAGTGGCGAGTCGATGGGATCATGGACTCCCCTCCCGGATCGGCAACTCGATGAACGAGGCGTGTTCGCCCCCGTGGTGGATCGTGTTGTTGGCGATGCGCCACTGCCGGCTCAGCGGGTCGCCGGTGTTCCGGTTGATGTCGAAATTGGGAAAGCTGCTGCTGGAGATGTCCACGCGGATGCGATGTCCCGCCTTGAACCGGTTGGCCGCCGGCTGGACCGGCAGCAGGATCTCGTACACTTGGCCCGGCTCCATCAACTCCGGTTTCTTGAAGCTGTTCCGGTACCGGGCCCGGATGATGCCGTCGGTGACGGGGAAGGAGTAGCCCGCCGGGTAGTCTTCGCTGGGTGGGTAGACGTCGATCAGCTTGACGAAGAAGTCGGTATCGGGAGCGTCGGACGACACGTAGAGGACGGCTCGGAGGTTGCCCGCCATGGTCACGTCCCCGGACAGGGGAGGGGTCTGGAAGACCAGGACGTCGGGGCGGGAGGCGGTGGGGAGTCCGGGGATGCCATGGCCCGGGAGGGTCTCCATCTGAATCTGGTTGTAGGGCCCCATTCCCCGGAACCCGAGCTCCGACGCGGGTCCGTAGGCAATCTCGCAGCGGCCGTCGCTGTGGACCGTGTTGCGCGGATCGTAGGTGTAGGTGGTGGACTCGGACCCGCCGCCCGGTTCGGCTGGCGACAGCGTGCCGTCGCCGTGAAAGTAGTACTTCTTGGGAGAGGTGCCGGCGGGGGGCCATTGCTCGCCGGTCTGCCAGCTTCCTCCGTGGTTCAAACGGTCCTTTTCGCCGCGACGGCCGTCGCCGCCGCCCATCACGAACACCTTCACCGGGAGGCCCAGTTCGGCGCTCTCGTCCCCCTTGAGCCAGCGATTGAACCATTGCAGCTCGTAGTCGAGGAATTCCAGATCGTTGGGTGGAACGACGCCTGCCGCGGCGCCGTAGTTGGCGTCCCCGTTGTAGGGATCCCAGTTGGCGTGGGTCCAGGGGCCGGCCACCAGGTATTGGTCGCGGCGGCCTCTCTTGAGCATCTCCTGGTAGCCGTCCACGATGGATCGCGCGTAGACCTCGTACCACCCCGTGACCCACATGATGGGAATCTCCGGATAGTTGTCGAAGTATTCGTCCATGGCCAGGCTGGGACGCTGCCAGAACTCGTTGTAGTCGTTGTTGTCGAAGTAGAACTGGAAGGCGGCGTCCTCGTACCTGGGAGCCACGCTCAACGGCGTCTGCCCGCGCCGCCACGGAATCCGCGACGCCCACTGCAGAAATCCCGTGGAAGTCAGCATCGGCTTGATGGCTTCAACGATGGACGGGTTCTCCTTGGCCTCCCAACTGGTTGTGGCCATGTGCAGGTGCCACCTCAGCAGGCCCAGAGTCCGGGTCCCGCCCACGTGCATGCTGTAGTAGTAGGCGTTGTTCGGTCCGGTGTGGGGGATCATGGTGGCCAGGCTGGGCGGGTTCAGCGTGGCCATCTGCAACTGCACCCAGCCCATGTAGGAGACCCCGTAGGTCCCCACCTTTCCGCTGCTGTGAGGGTGCCGCGCCAGCCATTCCACCGTGTCGTAGCCGTCCTCCGCCTCGTCCCGCATGGGGAAGAACTCGCCGCCCGACCGGAAGCGGCCCCGGCAGTCCTGGATGACCGACAGGTAGCCGTGGCTGGCGAAGAACGTGGCCGGGTCCTTGTAGAACTGGTTCTCCTTGTCGTAGGGCGTCCGCTGCAGGACGACAGGGAACTTGCCCTCCACCGGGCGGCCGTTCTCTGCCGGCAGGTACAGATCCGTCGCCAGCTCGACCCCGTCCCGCATCGGGACCATGACATCCTTCAAGACGACGACGTCCATGGTTTTTCCCTCCGCCGCGCCGGCGGCCGCAACCACGAAGCAGAAGAACGCCACAGCAAACAGCAAGGACCACCGCGAACCCCTCATGGGCGACCTCCCGTTCCTGCTGACTGATTGGACTGGAATCTGAGTGAAAATTTGCGGCTCAGAATATGGAGGGTGAGGCGCAATGTCAATTGGAGCGGGGGTTTTCAACCCATAAGCACTAACTTGTTTAATGGTCCATAAAATATCTGCAGACTTGATTGAACCTTTTCCGG
>JAPOYZ010000651.1 GCA_026706325.1 Candidatus Aminicenantota bacterium | reverse complement strand
AATCGTTCGGAAGGTGACCTTCATGGCCAATATTGTCCATACTATCGCCGACCAGGTCCAGAGCGCGTTCAGCGGCACTTTCGAGGGACGACAACGAGTGGGAGAGAAAGGATCGAGCAAAGCGATGAAGCGTTTGAGCACGAAACTGATTCCCGTCCTGATCTTGGCGGGTGGCCCGCTCCTGGCAGGGGTGGAGATCGCCGTCGACACTTCCATGCCGCCCCCCGGCTGGGCGGTGATGCAACGGGAACTGCTGCGCACCCAGGCGGCGGCTTGCAGGAAGTTTTACGAGAATTACTTCGATGACCGGGGATTCCTCATCTGCACCGAGCGATGGGGCGCCCTCGACGGTCCCGACGACGCCATCGAGAACCTTCGGGACTGGCCCATCCTTCATTCCCTGGGCGCCTCCGGCGATGTCCTGCAGATGTACGAGAAAGCCTGGGAGGGACACCTGCGACAATACACCCTGGCCAAGACCACCGACGTGGAGTTCGCCCGCGACGGCATGTACTTCAAGGAATTCCACACCAAGATGGACTGGATCCACATCGGCGAAGGCCTGGTGGTCTTGGAGCAGCAGGCGCTCTCCGACCCGGAAGACCTCCTCTTCCAGCGGCGCATGCGCCGCTTCGCCGGTTTCTACATGAACGAGGACCCCGGCGCACCCAACTACGACCCCGAGCACAAGGTCATCCGAAGCCTCTTCAACGGGAGCCGGGGACCGCTGCTGCGGGACGCGAGGCCCGAGGACTGGGCCGGAGACCCCATCGAGATCGAGAACCGCTTCAAGCCGCTCCACAGCGAAAAGAACTATCAGCTCATGCTGGAGCATTTCGAGGACTACACCGACATCGTCGGCGACCACCCGTTGAACCTGCTGTCCACCAGCCTGGCCACCCAGGCCTACATGCTGAACCACGAAGAGAAATACAAGAAGTGGGTCCTGGAGTACGTGGACGCCTGGATGGATCGGATGGAGGCCAACGGCGGGATCATGCCCTCCAAGGTGGGATTGGACGGCAAAGTAGGCGGCAAAAGCGGCAAGTGGTACGCCGGAGCCTATGGTTGGGGGTTCACGGTCCGGGTGCCCGACACCACCACCTACGTGAACCGCAACCAGCACGAGTACGGTCTGGTGGGTTTGACCAATGCGTTTCTGCTGACCGGCGACCGCAAGTACCTGGACGCCTGGCGGCGGCAGATGGACGTGGTCAACGCCAACTCCAAGGTGGTGGACGGGCAGACGGTCTATCCCCAGATGTACGGCGATCAGGGCTGGTATGCCTACCGGCCTCAAAAATACTCCGAGGGCGCTCTGGACCTGTTCTACTTCCTGATGGAGAAGAAAGAGCGCGCGCTCCTGCCGAGGCGCGGCTGGCTGGATTTCCTGGAGGGGAACGATCCGGCCTATCCCGAGCGGGCGATGCAGGACGATTTCGTCACCATCCGGGACAAGATCGAGGCCATGGGCCGGGACGAAACCACTCCCGACACCCGATTGGCCGACGATCCCATGAGGTTCAGTCCGGCCCGGGTCGGCTCCCTGGTCCATATCATGCTGGGCGGCCTGAACCACCTGGCGCACGAAACCCGTTTCCGCCTCACCACGGTGAAGGACGCCCAGGACTACATCAATCGCGGCAAGGAACACCGGAAGCGGATCGGCCATCTGGGGAGCCTGCTTCACGCCCGGCTGCGTTACTTCGACCCGGACCGGAGAAGGCCCGGCATTCCCCAGGACGTTGCGGCCCTGGTGACGGAGATGACCCCGGACAAGACCACGGTCACATTGGTCAACGTCAATCAGCTCGAGCCGCGAACCGTAATCGTCCAGGGAGGCTCCTACGGAGAGCACCAGTGCGTTTCCGCGACGGTGGAGGGAGAGGAGACGCCTATCGGCGCGCCGTTCTTTCAAGTACGGCTGGGCCCGGGCGCGGGTGCGACTTTGGCCATCGCCATGAAGCGGTTCGCGAATCAACCGACCCTGATGCTGCCTTGGCGCCGTTGAACCGGGATCCGGCGTCCAACCAGGGATTCCGGTCTTCGTCAACCGACCCGGCGCGCGGCGGTTCTGCCGTGGACCGCCCGTTTCCGTTCCGCC
>JAPOYZ010000472.1 GCA_026706325.1 Candidatus Aminicenantota bacterium | reverse complement strand
CAGGTCGATCAGTACGGTGTGCCTGCCTCCACCGCTCAGGAAGGTGTTTCTGGACTGGTCTACCAGGCTGGCCACCTCCGCCGGTTCGGGGCTTACCGACAGCGTGCCGGCCTCGATGCGTCCGGCATCCAGCAGGTCGCTGATCAGGCCCCGCATGTGGTCGGCCTGTTCGTCGATAATGTGGAAGAACTGCAGCATCTCGGCCGGGTCCAGGGAGGACGGGGCGCCCAGCACGGTGGCCGTCGAGCCCTTGATGGAGGTCAATGGGGCTCGCAGTTCGTGGCTCACCAGGCTCAGGAATTCAGCCCGCGAACGCTCCAGTTCCTCCAGCGGCGCCAGGTCCTGCATGGTCACGACCAGCGATTCGACCTCGCCGTCTGCGGAACGGATCGGCGTGGCGTTGATCAGTGTTTTCACACTACGGCCGTCGGGGACCTCGAGCACGATCTCCTCGGCGCGCACCATGGTGGCGGCGCTCACCTCCTGCGCCAGCGCGAATTCGTTCAGAGCAATTTCCCGCCCGTCGGCGCGCCGGTAGGTAATGGCCTCCAGCAATTGCTCGGGTGAGTGACCCGGCTGGCCCAGTCCTTCGGCAATCCGCCTCGCCTCCCGGTTGAACCTCAACGGATGTCCGGTTCTGGCACCGAAGACCACCACCCCCACCGGGGACGTTTCGACCAGCGCCTCCAGATCCGCCCTTGCCTGCTGCTCGGCCCGGTGGGTGCGCGCGTCGGCGATCGCCACCGCCGCCGGCGCCGCGAACGACATCAGAACCTGTTCGTCCTCTCTGGTGAACTCACCTCCTCCCTCCTTCCTGCACAGAAAGAAGTTGCCCACGTGTACGCCCCGGTGATGCATCGGTGTTCCCTGGAAAGTCTTCCACCGAATCAACTCCGTGGAAAAGCCGAGCGACCGGACATAGCTGGGCAGATCCGGCAGCCTGAGTGGTCCCGAAAGGTCACGGAAGTGTTCGAACAACTGCACGCCGTTGGGCCAGTCCAGCAGCCGCCGGTCCTCCTCCGGCGT
Source organism: Candidatus Aminicenantota bacterium (assembly GCA_026706325.1). Classification (GTDB taxonomy): domain Bacteria; phylum Acidobacteriota; class UBA6911; order RPQK01; family JAJDTT01; genus JAJDTT01. Next base: position 1,082 of record JAPOYZ010000472.1, on the reverse strand, counting down.
GAAACCCGCGGTGACGAGGTCCTGAACCCCACCCGAGTCGTCGATGGTCGTAATCAGGCCATAGCGGGCACCGGTGAGCGCACAGGCGTTTTCCACGGCCTCGCGAAGGACCGTGCCCAGGTCGAGGCTGGCGCTGATGCGCACGCCGGCCTCACTCAGCTTGGAGATACAGTTCCGAAGCGCCTCGTTTTCTTGCCTCAGTTCGTCAGAATCGGTCAATGTCCGACCCTCGTGCGACCCGGATTCAGACCCGGTCCGCGTGGGGCACCGGTCGGCTGGGTCGAAAGAATGGGTTGGAGCCACTCCAACTATTCCAATGTCGATGATAGCATTGCTTCTCATAAATTCACATAAAAAACACTAAAATATCTATTAATGTCACGTGATGTTCATAAATGGGGCGTGTCTTATCCCGGATTTTCACCAGAACGCCAATAAAGGACAAACTGCTGACGTCGTTCCTGCGCTCTTTTGCGGTCTTTCGCGTTGTTGGGGAACGGCGGTGCCCGTTGGAGCGGGCTGTTGGTTCGCCGCCTACGCGGCTGCCGGGGTAGGCGGGTTGAACACCCCGGGTGCCGGCCCCCGGGGCGGGGGGTGAGCCGCGACTGCGGTGTCGAAGTTCAACCCGGCGTCGAACAATGCGGGCTAGCCGGCGAAGGGCCACTCCCGCCAGCCCGGAAGCATGGGGAAATACAGAGCCAGGCGAATGGGGCGGGAATCCACGGACTGAATCACCCCCCCATAGCTTTCCAGTTGAGCGCGATACCGCTCCTGCTCATTGTCCAGAAAAAGTTCCGGGGATCCGCCGGTATGAGTTCCGGTCTTGTAGTCGATGATCCAGCGCGTGCCGCCGGCCACGAAAGTCCTGTCCAGGACATACCGGCGGACTCTGCCTTGGACCACGGCGGATAGTGCGTACTCCCGTTGGTCGTCCTGGTGCCGGGAGAGAATCCAGCGGCCGCGGTCGTCGCCGACAACGTTCTTGAGAGCGGATACGGCTCGGGAGAGGGCTTCATCCAGCTTCCGGCCGTCCAGTCCTTCCTGCCTCAGTGCGACGCGCAGGGTATCTTGGCCGAAGTGCA
>JAPOYZ010000494.1 GCA_026706325.1 Candidatus Aminicenantota bacterium | reverse complement strand
TTCAGGCCCACCACTCGGAGTTGATCGTCTTCGTACCGCTGGTGGAGCGACTCCAGGATGGGCGAGATGCGGGAGCAGGGCGGGCAGCCGGTGAACCAGAAATAGAGCAGGGCATTGGACCCTCTCAGGCTCTCGCTGGACAGCTTCTTGCCCTCCAGCGTCAGCAAATCGAAGCCGGGTGCGGGTTTTCCTTCCCAGCCGGTGACGCGGACCGGGTTGCCGTGACGCTGCAAAAAAGCCGCCACTCCCCGCCGGTGAACTTTGGTGATCTCTCCGGCCTGGTCCCGGTCGAACATCTTGGGAACCCGGCGATCGATTTCCATGACGGTGAGCAACAGCTCGATGGACTGGACGCCGACGCCGAACTGTTCTCCGATCTGCACCCGCGTCGGGGGCTCGCCGGTCCGGTCCAGTTCGCTCTTGACCAAAGCCGGGATCCGGAACAGGATCTCGAACAGCCTTCCGATGAACTCCTTCTCCTTACTGTCGAAATGGGGATCATTCTGGAGTTGGGAGAAGCTGACTTCGGTTCCTTGGCGAAGCATGACCTGGATCTTGGTCAATACCCCCTTCTCGATTTCTGACGAGGGGGAGCCGAGGGCCAGCAGCAGGATCAGGGGCAGGGAATTCATCATGGTCACACGTTCCGGGCGCTGAAAAGTTACTTGGCTGCCAACAGAATGACGGCGACGACGGCCCCGAGGAGGACCAGAAGGCCGGCCGGCATGAAACGCCGCGTTACATTCAGGCGATAGAGGGACAGTACGGTCAGTCCCAGAACCAGCCAGAGCGGCAGGTCGGCCGGGATCCCGCTGTCGGCGCCGGCGAACAGCGCCGAGAGAATGAGAGCCGCACCAAAGAGAACGCCCAGGACGAGGGAAGGCAGGCTGCGGGCCTTGAGATACCCGATCAGCCCTCCCAGGGTCACCAGGGCTCCATAAATGACGACCGCCGCTTCGGGAAGACTCATGGCGATGCCGCCCGTCCTTTTCTCGCCATTCGCTGGCGCCTCGCCAGGACCAGGGACCAGACGGCGGTGACCAGGAGGCCGCCCGACTCGCTGAGTTCCTCCTGGCGGTAGTTCAAAGTTCCTTCGGGGAGTGCGGCGCCCACGTAGAGCGCCGACACGATGCACGCGCCCGCGAAGAGCTCCACCCATGGCCGGGGGAGCCTCCTCCCCGTCCAATACATCCAGGACCAGAACGCCGCCAGACCGTAGACCGGCATCCAGAAATAGAGGTCGGGATCGTTGTACTGAAGGACGGTGGCGGCAGAATAGAGGATGAGCATGACGCGGCTCAGAACCCTCAGCCCCATGGCGCTACATCCGCCTCCCGTTTCCTCCGGCGATGGCCGGTAGAAAATGGACTTCGCTGCCGGGCTCCAGGCGGGCTCGAAGGCCTTCGGGCGAAATCACGCCGTCGATGGAAACCGCGACGCCGCTGCGCAGCCGATCACCCTCGCGGAGACGTTCCCCGATACCAGGATACTCGTGGTCCAACTGATCGATGAGTTGTCGAACGGTCTGTCCTCGAACCTCGACCTGCACCCGTCCATCCGTGAGCTCTCGCATCGGCGGCGGAATCCAGGCGGTCGGCATGGAGCTCTTGTGCGGCCCCCGGCTCGGAGCCGGGCGGCGGTTCAACCGGAACCGTTTCCTTTTTTCTCCAGGATCTCCTTCAACACCCTGGGTGGGCTCATGGGCAGATCCCTGAGCCTCAACCCCGTCGCCTGGTAGACGGCGTTGGCGATGGCGGCCGGCGGAGGCACGATGGGGACCTCTCCGACTCCCCGCACGCCGAAGGGATGACCCGGATTCGGCACCTCCACGATCTTGGTGTCGATCATGGGGAGGTCGAGGCTCGTGGGCATCCGGTAGTCCAGAAAGCTGCCGTTCAGGAGATGGCCCTGTTCGTCGTAGACGTACTCTTCATTCAGGGCCCAGCCGATGCCCTGGACGGCTCCGCCCTGCATCTGGCCCTCGACGTAGGACGGGTGGATGGCCCGTCCGGCATCCTGGACCACGGTGAAGCGGAGGATCTCGATCTTTCCGGTGTCCGGGTCCACCTCCACGTCGGCAATCTGGGTACTGAAGGCGCCGCCGACTCCCTT
>JAPOYZ010000572.1 GCA_026706325.1 Candidatus Aminicenantota bacterium | reverse complement strand
GTAAATACCCTGGGTACCGGAATTTACCAGCAGGGAGATATAAAATCAAAATCCAAGTGCAAGGAGAGGGCGGGACGGCTTTTCAACGTCTCTCCGGAGGAGATCGCCTTTCTCTCCTCCACTTCGGAGGGGGTCAACCTGTTGGCCCACGCTCTGGATTGGGAGCCGGGCGACAATGTGGTGGTCGCCGACGTGGAATTCCCTTCCGACGTTCTTCCCTGGACCCGCCTGGAGGGGCTGGGAGTGGAACTTCGCCTGGTGCGGCACCGCAATTGGCAGGTGTCCGTCGCCGATCTGGTATCGCGTATCGACTCCAGGACCCGCGTGGTGGCGATCAGCCTGGTGAGCTTCCTGACGGGACAGAGGCAGTTGCTTCGTGAACTCTCCCGAGCGGTCCGCTCCACCGGGGCGCTACTCAGCGTCGATGCGACTCACGCGGCTGGAGCGGTCCCGGTGGAAGCGGGGCTCGCCGACTTCGTCATGAGCAGTTGCTACAAGTGGCTGTTGGGCACCCACGGCGTCTCTATCTTCTACTGGAATCGAAGTCGCCTGCCCGACCTGAAGCCGCCGTTCCTGGGTTGGCACACTCCGGCCGATCTCACCGGTTGGCGCCATCCGACCCGTTACGAGCCGCGGCCCGACGCCGCCCGTTTCGAGCCCGGCAATCCATCCTGGATTTCGGTCTACATCCTGGAGAACGCCCTGGGCTACATCTCCCGCGTGGGTGTTCCCGAGATCGAAAGCTATGTACTGGATCTGAGCGAAAGGGTGTTGCGTGGCCTCGACGAACTCGGCTTGGAAATCATGACTCCCTACCGGCGCCAGGAACGCGCGGGCAATGCCTGCTTCGTCGCCCCCCAGGCCAAGGCCGTGATGAATTGGTTTGATGAACGGGGAATCCTGATTTGGGGAGATTCCCAGCGGATTCGCGTGTCGACTCACCTCTACAATACGGCTGACGACGTGGAGAATTTTCTCGAGGCTTTGAAGCGCTGTCCTCTGGTCTGAACCATGGTTGATCTGTCCCCGAGCCTGCCGCCTCCGCGAACAGGAGCGCGTTCCGCCGCCTCACGCCCCGTCTCCCGCTGCCTCATGCTCCAGACGGAGCAACCGGAGCTTGTGCGCGCCGCTGTGGAAAAGTTGAGGAAATCGGACCTGTATCCCGGCTGCAAGATACTTCTGGTGTGCCGGCAGGAGGATCTGGGGTCTTTTGAAGATCTCCCGGACGTGGAGCTTTTGTCCTATTCCCGGTCGCGGGGCGATCGGTTCTCCGGCTTGTGGCGGCGGATGTCCGGTTTCCGCGCCGATCTGGTCTGCGCGGTTTTCGGCGGCCGCCCTGTCTTCCGGCTGCAGAAGCTCCTTTTCTTTCTGGTTCCAGGCCGGCGACGGCTGATCTTCGATGCGCGGGCTCAGCCCTATCCGCTGCGTCTCTGCAATATCCCCGCGATCCGCCGCAGAAGCCGTTACCGGGAAGTATTCCCCGACGCTGAGGCGACGATTCTGTATCTGCCCACTGAAAGCGATTCGATTGCCCTGGAGGTCCTGGAAAGGCTTCAGGACCGAAAGATCATCGGTCCCGGCCGGATTCTGGTGTTTTGCTCGGAAGCGAAGAAAGATCTCTTCGAGTCGCGGCCGGAAGTGAGCGAGGTGGTCGCCTATGGATTCGGGCAGAAGCTGAGGAAACTGCGAATCGTTTTGAGGCTGGCCCGGATGAGGGTGGATGTGGTGGTGGCGATCCTTTCGGGCCGGCCCATATTCCGGGCCCACAAGAGGCTGTTTTTGCTGCTACCCGCACGCGCTCGCCTGGTGTTCAACGAGCACGGAGATTGTCACTATGTCAAGCGGAACCTGCGTGGCCTGACCGGTCTCTTGCGGGCCGGATCTTTTGCCAAGATCGACCCGTATCGGCGCCTCTCAAGAAGGGGTCTACGCTACCGTGCGCCGATCCTGGTCAAGGCCGTGCTGTTTCTTCCCCGCTATGTGTTCCTGATCCTGTGGCTGTTGCTTGGCAGCCTGAGAAAAGGCGGATCCAAGCGTTTCACCGCATTCAGACAGAGAAACTTGGGATCGTGGAACTAGTGTGATGTCCCGCAAATACGTGTAGCAAGGCGCTCCACCTTGTCGATGATC
>JAPOYZ010000339.1 GCA_026706325.1 Candidatus Aminicenantota bacterium | reverse complement strand
GGTCATACATGTCGGCGTATTCGTCCGGGGCCATCCGGGGCTCGTGGGGCGAGGTGAAGGCCAGGTAGTGGAAGAAGGGCTCGTGCTCATTGTACTCCTCGACAAATCCGACCGCCGCGTCGGTGAACAGCTCGGTCGAGAATTTTTCGCCCGTGTAAATGCCTTCATCGGGGTAGATGCCCTCGGGGTCGAAGTCGTGGACCGGCACTTTCAGGTGGTCGCTCATACCGCCGAAGAAGATGGGCCCCCCGCTGCAGAAAACCCTGGCAAAGCTCTGCTTGTCGTTGTGCCACTTGCCGGTTGCGAACGTGCGGTAGCCCGCCTGACGGAAGACCTCCGGGAGGAGCGCCAGGTCCGGATCGAGGATCCTGACGTTCTCGTCGTCATTGACCTCGCGGCTGCAGGACGCCCGGAAGACGTTCGCGCCCGTAAGAAGGCAGGCTCGGCTGGGGACGCACACGGCCGCCAGGGTTCCGCCCATCATGTGCGCCTTCCGGAAAGCGGCGCCGTCACCAGCGAGTCGGTCAAGAACGGGCGTCCGGACAATCGGGTCCCCGAACGCGCGGACCGCGTTGAAACGGTGATCGTCCGCGATGATCAACAGGATGTTGGGACGCTCGCTCATCTCTACCCTGCAAACTGATACGCGTAGAGCTTGCACGCGCGCAGTTTGAAATGCAGACGCACGGGGCGCCCGACCAGCTCGGCGACGTCCTTCCGCTCCCGCCAGACGACGGGCGCGGCCGTCTGGTTACGATCCACGCTGACGGAGTCCTCCATCGTGTAGCCTGGCACGGGGACGTTCCGGTCGTCCCGGACCTCCACCCAGATCTCGCCCGTTGCCGAGCAGTCGGCGTTCAGTTGCAGGCGGGAACCGGAGAACTCCAGGAGCGGAGTGGTGAACTCCGCGCCGGTGTAGTCGGCGTCTGCGGAGACGAATCCGTCCAGGCGCTGGACGAGCCGGCAGATGGCTCCGTCACCGTCCGCGGAGCCGCTGTCCTTCACCCCGTGGAGGCGTTTCGTGCCGTGGTAATACTGCCAGATTTCGTCCCCTTTCCGGACCATGCCGAGCCCCATGTAGGTCTGGCCGCCGTCCCAGGACCCGACCAAACCAAGTGAGACATAGGGACGGCGGTCCGGGCGGGAGAACACGACCCCGTCCCGGCTGACCGCCACCTGCACCTCCACCGGGCCCGAGTTGCTGTAGACGCCCCGCTCGTCCCCCAGGGGGCCCTTCAGCGTCGGGTCGGGCGGATCGCCTGGCTTCAGGGAGACCTCGCCGACGGCGTAGTGCCGGTAAGGCGAGGGAAAGGCGAAGTAGGCGTCCGCCGCCCACGGGTATGGATGCACGCAGGGGGTGTAGAGGTCGGTGTCGGGCGGGTCAGACTCGTCGCAGGTGAGCGCGATGGCGATCGCGCCGCCCGCCTCCCTGCGCGTGCGTCCCGGACCGCGCGGTCCCTCTGGATTGTCGCGATAGGGCCAGGGCAGATCCATCGGGTCGTCGAATTCGACGCGGCCGACGGTCCGCTTCCTGGCGTGCGTGCGGACGTAGGCGGTGTATTTGCCCAGGCGCGCGTCGAAGAAGAGCTGGTTGTTCGTGTCGTGGAAGAACGGGAGGGCCGAGGGCTCCTGACGCTGCCAGCGGATGCCGTCCGGGCTCGTGGCAAGATAGAGCTCCGACCACATCCTCCCCTCGTGGCGCGTGAAGACCGCGCCCTTGGATTCCGGCCAGACGTCGTTTTCCACGACCCGGATCAAAGCCTTGTAGCGGTGTTCGTCCGGGCCGTTCGGGTCGATCGTCACGCCCCCGTGCGCGCCCGGCATCAGGATGTTGTTCTCTGTGATCCCCTCCCACTCGAACAGGTTGACGTTCTGTCGCTCCCAGTGGAGCCCGTCATCACTCACGGCGTAGCAGATCATCGACCAGGCGTGCGGGGCCGTCTCCTTGCTGCCGGGAGCCGAGCAGCGGTACCACATCTTGTAAATGCCGCCGTCCTCGAGAATCGTGGGTGCGAGGGAGATTCTCGAAGACTCCCACGGCTTCTCCGGAACGAAGACGCGTTCGGCCTTCACGGGCGGGTTGGCCGTGAGGGTCATGCCCCGCTGAGAGGCGAACCATTTGTCGTCGAT
>JAPOYZ010000540.1 GCA_026706325.1 Candidatus Aminicenantota bacterium | reverse complement strand
TGCTGTGGGAAGAGGGCGACCACAAGGTCGCCCCTACGTTGCGTACCATCCAGCATGTAGGTTCAGCTCATGAAGAAAGAAGATCGAGAGCTTCAAGCCGCGAGGCGGCGAAAGGAGGTCGCCGAACGGCTCCCCCAAGCGATACGGGAAGCCGGATGCCGCCAAACCGGGGCTGTCGAGGCTAAAATCTGTACCGTCGCTGAAGCGGCACGAAACGAGTTTCCCACTGCCGACATCGATGTCATGCTTGAAGAGATCGAAGCCGGGCGAGGCCTCGAGTGAACTTCATCTTGAGACTCAAGGCTTTCAAATGAGTTCCGAAACCGGTTGCCCGGTCTCGTCGTCGATGGAGTTGGCGATCTTCACGGGGCGCCCGATGGGGCTCATGTATTCCTTGTGCCAGTCGATGCCGAAGGCCTTGTAGAGGGTCGCGAACAGGTCTCCGATGGTGACCCTTCTTTCCGCCACGTAGGCTCCCCGGTCGTCACTGGCGCCCACCACCCTGCCCCCTTCGATTCCGCCGCCCCCCAGCAACAGGGACCAGCAATGGGGCCAGTGGTCTCGTCCCGCCTTGGAGTTGTGGTGGGGGCTGCGTCCGAACTCGCCCATGACGACCACCACGGTGGACTCCAACAGGCCGCGCTGGTGGAGGTCCTCCAGCAGGACCGGCAGAGATTCGTCCAACTTTGCGGTCTGCTTGATGTTCCGGCTGTCGTTGTTCGAGTGGGTGTCCCAGCCGTTGAGGTCGTGGCCGGCCGCCGTGATGAACCGGCTGCCCGACTCCACCAGGCGCCGGGCCAGAAGGAGGCTCTGGCCGAAGCTGGTCCGTCCGTAGGCGTCCCGGGTCTTTTCCGATTCCTGGCTCAGGTCGAAGGCTTGCCGCACCTCCGGGGCCGTGATCATCTCCAGGGCCTGTTGGCTGAAACGGTCCATCTTGGTGTGCTCGGCGGTCCGGACCTTCGTCCGGTAGTAGCTGTCCACCAGGTTCAGGAAGGTCCGCCGGTCCTCCAGGTGTTCCCGGGTGAGGGTCTTGGGAAGGCTGAGATCGGGGACCTGGAAATCCTTCTCATTGGGATTCCCCACCAGCATAGGATCGAATTCGGGTCCCAGGAACTGCCCCTTCTGATAGAGATAGTGCTGTTTTCCCGCCTTGGCCGGGACCACGACGTTGGGTGGCACGTGGTTGATCCGTCCCAGCTCACGGCAGACGATGGACCCGACGCCGGGAAAGTCCATGGCCGGCGTGGGCCGGTGGCCGGTGAGGCCGTAGTAGACCGCCTTTTCGTGGTTGGGCTCCAGGGACTGCATGGAGCGGATGATGGAGACCTTGTCCATGTGCCGGGCCAGGTTGGGGAGCAGTTCCGAGATCCGGATGCCGGGCACGTTGGTGGATATGGACCGGAAGCTGCTGTTGGGCTTGGGGTCCCAGGTGTCCATCTGGGCGGGTCCCCCTTCCAGCCAGATGAGGATGCACGAGTTCGCCTGGGCCGAGCCGGCGTCCTTGCCCGCCTCGGCCATGAGGTGGGCGGCTTCCAGGTACCGGCTCAGGGACATCCCCAGGAGGCTCAGCGAACCCACTTTGAGGAAGGATCGCCTCGCCAGGACCTCCGGAGTCGGCAACAGGCACCCTGTGTATTTCATGTCGCTTCCCTCGGTGCGTTCTCTCAGTGGTTATGGGCGAATTCCCGCGATGCCAGGAGCGCCCAGACCAGGTTCTTCAGGCCCTCGCCGCGGGAGGAGCTGCGCTGGACCAGTTGCGCCAGCCCGTCCCGTTCTTCCGGACGGGGATAGCGGGTCAGGGCCGCGAGATAGAGGTCCTCGATGATTTCCGCGTCGGAGGCGCCGGCATCCAGCAGGCGCGCCAGGCGGCTCCCCTCACCGGCCAACCGCTCCGTGTAGGTCGATCCCACCAGGAGGTGGAGCGCCTGGTTGAGACTGGGCTCGACGGTCCGCTCCGGGACCTGCTGGCGGTTGGTTCTCCCGTACATGTCCAGAAAGTCCGACGGGTAGAGGTCCGGCATGGTCAGCTCGATGGCCCGGGTGCCCGGGGGCGCCAGTCCCTTGTCGGTGGTCTCGAAGGTCTGGGCCACCGCCGTCACCGAGGTCATGGCGTCCAGGAGGACCTCGGCG
>JAPOYZ010000320.1:429-2153 GCA_026706325.1 Candidatus Aminicenantota bacterium | reverse complement strand
TCCTCCCGCATCAGACGCGCCACCCGCTTGCGGCTCACCCGCACCCCGCCCTCGGCCAACTCCGCATGCACCCGTGGCACTCCGTAGGCGCCTCTCGAAGCCTTGTGGATCCTGCGGATCATCCCACGCAACTCCTCGTCCCGACGCCAACGCTCAGAGCGCCTGCGCTTCAGCCACGCATAGTACCCGCTGGGGGAGACGCCCAGCACCCGGCACATGGTGGCTACCCGATGTTCGGCCTGGTTCGCCTTCACGAGTTCGAAGACCTCCCCGGTACCGTCCCGGTTTCCCGTGCGAACCAGGCCGCGGCCTTCCTAAGAAACTGCTGCTCCCGCACCCTCCGTCAGAACATACCCCAGTGAGGCAGCCCGGCGGCGAAGGTTCTTCAACACGCGCTGACGATAACGCTCTTCATAGTACGAAGCTCCGGGGTCCTCGTACTTCTGACCGTACCGCAGCGTGTTGTACAGCAGCACCGCAATCTTTCGGGGTGCGGTGGCCGTCCCGGCCTTGGCCTCGCCGATCCGAGCTGACAATCGACGATAGAAAGCTCCCAGCGCGGTGTCGGTCCTGCCCACTGTCACTGCGGCCAGGCGCAACACCGCGGCGGCTCGATTCGACGAACGCCGGGTTCCCGAAGCCAGCAGGCGTCCACCGGAGATCTTGTTGGTCGGCGCCAATGCAAGCCACGACGTGAAGTGCTTTGCGCTCGGCCAGCGAGACATGTCCGTCCCGCATTCGGCGATGATCTTCAGCGCAACGTAGGAGCCGACTCCGTGGATCTGGGTCAGATCCACTCCGAGCAGCGCGTACAGGCCGCCCCTCGCGTCGAAGTTCAATCCGTTGGGCTGACGCGTCCGGTGCCGGGGCGCGGGCAAAGCCTCGGACGGCTCTTCCACTCCCTCACGGAGACGGCCCAGTGCCGCTTCGATTTCCTGGTCGCACCGGGCCACCTGCGCCTGATACGCATCGTACATCTCCAGCGCCTGTCTCAGCGCAAACACGTGCTCGCGTTGATAGTGCCCTGCAAGCGCTTCGCGGATCGTCTCGGGCGAGGATTTGCAACGGCTGTCGCGCCAGGCCGCCAGTTCGTCGGGGTCGACAACTCCCGCCGCAATCGCCCGGATTATCCGCAACCCCGTCACCCCCGTGATGTCGGACACCACGTGGTGAAGCTGGACGTTCATCTGGGTCAACGCCTTTTGCATGTGCTGGATGTGCGCGGCTGCATAGTCCAGGAGACGTTCGCGCTGCCTCAGATAGGACCGCAATTCCGCGATCCCGCGAGTAGGCCTGAAACTCGCCCGCAACAACCCGTACTGGTGCAACCGCTGGAGCCACTGCGCGTCGTTCACGTCGCTCTTGCGTCCTGGAACCGTCTTCACCTCCCGCGCGTTGACCACGATCACTTCCAGTCCGCGCTCCTGCAGGATCTCGAACAACGGGATCCAGTACACCCCGGTGGACTCCATCGCCACCGTCTCGACCCCGGCCTCTTCGAACCAGTCCGCCAGCCGCTGCAGGTCTTCGGTAAACGTCTTGAAGGTGCGTACCGGCTCGTCAGTGCCCTTCGTTCCCACCGCCGCCACATGGATTCGCGACCCGATGTCCACTCCCGCGGCATTCGGATGGACCACCGTCATGCCCCGGGAACGATTCGTCCTGCGCCTTGTATTCCCCATGGCTCCCCTCCTTTGGTGTTGGAATGTCCGGAAGGGGGGACG
>JAPOYZ010000320.1:0-390 GCA_026706325.1 Candidatus Aminicenantota bacterium | reverse complement strand
CCTTTCCTACTCGGGCTCGTCCATCGACGGCGCCACAGTCAAGTCCGCTGCGGTCCCTGAACCACGTTTTTTGGCGGGGTCGTGATCCTCCAAAAAGCTGACGGTTGCTCCTCCCGGAACACGTCCCTCCATGCTGCCTGCCCAGTTTCCATCCGTCCAGGAAGGCGCCGGCTTGTCCCGTTTTTTGGGAGGTTAAGCAATTAACTTGATCGATCGTTAATGTTATCGGTCCTGTATAACATATCTTCGTGTTCCGGTGGACCCGGCGGAGGGGGGTCAAGTGTCCGAGGTTGGCCGCCGATTTGCGTCAACGGAGATGGAGCTTGTAGACTTGGTCGGTACGCATGGGTCGGGACGCTGAAGAGATGGGAGTAACCTACGTTGACGGCG
>JAPOYZ010000502.1 GCA_026706325.1 Candidatus Aminicenantota bacterium | reverse complement strand
CGGCCTCGAGCTGCCGGTTACGCCGGAGATGTCCCTTACCGGACTGTACCCCACGAGGCCGCGCACGCGGGAACCGGGACCGGTGGCCGCCGCCGAAGCGCGGCTGCGGCAGTTCATCCGCGACCTGCCGGACGCCCCGCACGTCATTGCCGGTCTGCCGGTCTGGGAAGCGGTGGCAGAGCACGAGCTGCCGGAGACGAGGTACATCGCCTCACGGGTGTACGATCCCGACGGCGAGATCCTGTACACGGCGCGCAAGGTCCATTCGGCGGAACAGGAGATGTGGCACGGGTACCGGCTCAACGAGTTCGACATCGAGGGCGTGCCCGTCGCGCTCTACATCTGCCACGATCACCGCTACCCGGAGCTGCAGACCCTGCCGGTGATGTTCGGGGCCCGCCTCCTCCTGCATCCCTCGAACGGCGGTGTCGTCAGCGGCGACGTCAGCGCCTTCGAGGAGGTCGCCAGGACAGCGAGCAGACAGACACACGCCTTTCACATGACCGTGAACGCCGGCGGCGGCAGCTTCATCGTCGGTCCGCAACGGGAGGCGGAGCTGCTGGCTGCGAGTGAAGAATCGCGGAGCGACAACCCCGACAGCCCGACAGTCGGAGCGCCGACGGAGTGCTTCTTCCACGCCAACGTGCGCATCCACGACGCCTTCGGGTACTGGCCGACACGCGCCCTCCGCGCATCCGAGGCCATCGCGGGGGCGTACGCGGACCTGTACCGGGAGATCGGCGGCGTGAGCGAGATCCCCTCCTGACAACCAGCGACAAGGCGACAACCAATGCCGATGCTCAATATCGGATCGACCAGGCAGCTCTTCTTCGACGATTACCTGATCGAAAGTCTGGTCAACGCGAAGCAGGGGCTGAACCCCGCGGTAAAGGTGGACGACAACCCCGTCCTCCGGCCGGAGCGCCCGTGGGAGGGAAACTTCATGCGGCCCGCCAAGGTGATCTTCGACCCGGCAGACCAGGTCTTCAGGATGTGGTATTCCTCGGCAACCATCACCGTGCGCCTGGAAGACGGGAAGCCGGTCCCCGGCGGTGCCGCGGGGTTTGTCCTGGACCAGCGGGGGGATGTGATGTGCCTGGCGACCTCCGAGGATGGAGTTAGCTGGGAGCGGCCGTCACTGGGACTGGTCGAATTCGATGGCTCGACGGACAACAACATCATCCCCCGGAAGGAGGGGCAGCCGTCGGCGCCGGCGTTCCAGGACCTGCACGAGAAGGATCCCGCCAAACGGTTCAAGGCAATGCAGCTGACCGGGGGCACGCAGACCCGGGGGATGCAATACGACCTCTTCCATTCCCCGGACGCAATCGAATGGACTCCCTACGAAGGCAATCCCGTCATCGATACCGGGAAGGAGCTGGGACGTTGGTCGGGCCGTTTCCAGGGATGGGACCCGATACGCGAGACGTACTACGTCACCATGGAAGCCAGCCACCACTGGCGGGGACCTTACGGCAAACGGCTGATCGGCAGGGCGGAAAGTCCGGACATGATTCACTGGAGCGAGCCGGAGATCATCCTCGTGCCGGACGGGGACGACTATCCCGACACCGAGTTCTACAGCATGCCTGTCATTCCCTACGAGGGTGTCTATGTCGGGTTGCTGTGGATCTTCCGGACCACCAACGTGACCCACCACCCGGAGGTCGTCTTCAGCCGGGACGGGTTTCACTTTCAGCGGAACTACCGGGAACCTTTCATACCCCGCGGCGGTTCGCGGGCGGACTTCGACTACAGCAGCGTCTACGCCCAGGACACCATCGTTCACGGGGATCGCATCTTCACCTACTACATCGGCACCAACAGCCGGTCTCCTGAAATCGCTCTCGAGCTGGGGGACAAGGCCGCGGAGGGGATTGGACTGGCGGTATCACGTCTCGACGGGTTCGTCTCTCTCGACAGCGGGAAGGGCTGGGTGGTCAAGGACCGGTCCGAGGAGGAGCTGCAACAGATCTACGGCGAGCGGGAAATCTTCCCGGAACGGGAATCCTTCGGTCAGATGACGACCCGCCCGTTCGGGTTCTCCGGATCGCGCTTGTTTCTGAACGCAAGCATGGCCCCGATTGCCGCGGGGCCAGGCCCCGGCGAGGTCAAGGTCGAGATCTTAAGGGCAACTTTTAAGAAGCTGCCCGG
>JAPOYZ010000170.1 GCA_026706325.1 Candidatus Aminicenantota bacterium | reverse complement strand
CTTCGAAACTGTTACCCGGTCACGGACACTTGCAACGGGGTTGTGTGACGGCAAGGTAGTGGCTGACCTCGCGGTTCAGTTACTGCACCGTTCCCAAGCCTTCCAGCGCGGGGTGCGGCTGCTTGGTGTCGGTGTTTCCGGGTTCACCGTCCCCAGGCCGGCAAGCTCACAACTGGACCTGTTCGGGACACCAGCTCAGGAATCACACTGAAGGAAAAAGGAACCAGGGAATTTGGGGAGGCCGGGCGAATTCGACTCTGAAACAGGCGGAGGTTCCCGCAACCTCTTGAACCGCCCCTCAAGTCCTCCAACGGACCGGCCTCCCCAAAACCCGGGAAGGCACGAACAGCCCGTATCGCCCCGGGTTTCTCGTCAGCGTTGCGAAGGAGTAACGCCATTCCCCTGACCGTCATAGAGCTTCTGCTACCCCGTCCGGAATCGGGAAGGTGGAACTCCCGTGCGGGAGCACGGCGACCGAGGGGTTAACCCCGACCTTCTCCATGGCGGCCTGGAGGGCAGTGTCGAGATCGGAGAAACCGACAACTCCGCAGGCATCCTGCAGCACTCCCATGGCCGACACCAGGTAGACTTCCGCCCGCAGCTGAACCGATGCAATGGCGGCCGCCTTGTGCCCCCCCAGAATGAACCTCCGGGCGATGCGGTCCATAACCTGCTCAGGTGTCTCCGCCTGCCGCATCCACCGTTCGAAGGTGGAATTTCCGTAGCCCTCCGGGCACTCCGCCACCCAGATGACGACACCCCCGTCTCTGACGACGGCACCGGCGTTTTCGAGCGCTTTCTGGGCCTGGTAGAGATTCAGGTCGAACGGCGCACCGCCGGAACTGACGGCTACGATGTCGGTCTTGCGGTCAATCTTCACGGCATCCCGCCGGGCGAGTATCCTGCATCCCTGTCGGTGCGCCCGGGTCGCGTCGCCGGCCACCGCGGCAACCAGACGGTGGTTGCGGTCGACGACGGCATTGAGGATGAATTCGAGGCCGACCTGGGCCACCCCTTCTTCAAGGTCGGCTCGAACGGGGTTGTTTTCGAGAACCCCCACTTGTGCTCCCGGCTCGACCATGAGGGCGTGGTTTGCGCTTACCGTCTGCTCGCCGGCGCATCCCGGTAGTATGGACTTTCCGCCCCCGGAGTACCCGGCGAAATAATGAAACTCGATGTTCCCCAACCCGACCCGGACATCGGCATCCACCACGGGACGGAACAGGTCGACCGGAGTGCCGGCCCTGGTCCACCCGACCCGAACCACGTTGGCCGGGTTGTGGTTGATCACCTCCACCGAACCGTAGACCTCGGGTCCTACCAGTTCGCGCAGCTCTTTGCTCGAGAGAGGCCGATGAAGACCGAGGGCAACCACGACCTTGGTGTCGTCCGGGGAGATGCCACCCGCCTTGAGTTCACCGAGAATCGGAGGCAGCAACTGTGGAGTCGGACAGGGTCTCGTGTTGTCGCTGGTTGCCACCACCGCCGTCTGCCCCTGGTTGACCACCTCCCCCAAGGGCGGACTCCCGACCGGGTTCTGGAGGGCTCGGCTGACAATACCCGCTTCGTCTTCCTCCGCTTCAGCCGCCGATGTGACCAGCACGTCGACCTCTGCGGTTTCAGGGAGGGAAAGCCGCAGCGCCCGCTGTCCAAAAGGAAGGTCGAAAGTTCGGCTCATCCCTCATCCTCGTGGAGGCTCTTCTGGTAGAGGCCGACGCTGTAGAACTCATACGAGGCGGCCTTGTCGGGAAAATCGACAACGTGAACTGTGAAGCGGGCGGGTAGGCCGCACTCCGGCATCTGTTCCTGGAAAAAACTCCCGTACGCGTCCGCGTATTCATTATATATACGCTGTTGTTCGTCGGCGAACCGCTGCGGCTCCAGCACCGGGTTGGGTGTCTTCGGCTGCGCGGCAAAGGCGTGCACCTCGACGAAATCGATTTTGGAAATCGAATCGCATATCCCCGCATCGCGCAGCCATTTCTCCCAGCACCTGAACACAAGGCCCACCTCGACGGCGGGATTCATGGTATGGACCCGGTCCAGTCCGAGGATCCCTGTCGCGGAGTGACCACCTGTCAAGCCGGCAAAATGAATCCGGAGACCGCCGGCCCCCAGGGCTGCAGTTCCCAGCGCCGAAAGGACCGGTCTATC
>JAPOYZ010000411.1 GCA_026706325.1 Candidatus Aminicenantota bacterium | reverse complement strand
TGAACAACGCGGCCAACTTCTCCGGCTCGTTCTGGTCGAAGTGCCACGCATAGGCGTACAGCAGGTCGACGATGGCGCCCCGATCAGCCGGGTCGACGGCCAGGGTCATACTGTTATCCTCTCGCTCGGTCCGGTTGGACTGCACCCCCATCCCCAGTACGGGGTTGCATCGCGACAAGGTTAGGAGGGATCGTTGACGGACAAGCCGGCACTCCGGGAGGACCTCTGGTCGAGGACGTATCAGGTGGGCGTGGTGGTCCGGGACATCGAAAAGGCCGCCGCCTTCTACGAGCGGCTCGGAGTCGGGCCCTTCGTGGAAGGTCCGTCCGCGCACGCTCTGGAGCGCAAGATCTACGGCAAGGACTGCCCCGATGTGGAGGTCAAAGGCCTGATCACCCAGATGGGCGACGTCGAGTTCGAACTGCTGCAACCCGTGTCGGGCGATGGCATCCAGATGGAGTTCCTGAAGACCCACGGCGAGGGAGTGGTCCACCTGTGTGCCCACACCGACGACCTGGACCGTGATGTGGAAGCCCTGACCGCCCTGGGTTACGAGGTCATCTCCTCGGCCATCCTGGAGGACGGCGGCAAGTTCGCCTACTTCGACACCCGTGAGGTGGGGGGCCTGATCCTGGAGCTGTTCCAGACCGGCGCCGACTGGCAGTAGACCAGCCGGCGGCGCAACCCTTGGCCGGTGCAGGACGGCGCGCCGGTAGGCTGTGGCCCAACGGAACCCGGAACGACCGTCTGAAACGGAGGTGGACGAGGATATGAGCGAGTACGCAAGGGTCGACATCGCCCAGCCCGAACTGAAGGAACTGGCCGACGCCATCGATGACGCACCGGGCGACCGGCTCGCCAAGACCAAGCTCAAGTCCGACCTCGAGGGCGAGTTGCGCTACATGGAGCGCTACCGCGAGGTCTCGGCCGACGACCCCATCCAGCAGGGATGGGACGCCAACGAGGCCGAGTTCCACGCCAAGACCAAGATCTTCTCGGTACTCGCCGACGCTAGGGAGGTCGACCGCGGCCACGAGGAGGGCCGGGCGGCCGTGGCCCGGGCCCGCAAGCGCCAGGGCGACCAGATGGGCGCCGAGATGGCCGCCAAGACCCGCGGGAAGGGCGAGCGGCTCAACCTGAACAACTTCTTCAAGGAGTTCTGGGGCTACTTCCAGTGGTCGCCGAAGCTGGACACCGAGCGCTACTACGACGACGAGGGCAACATGACCAAATACGTGTTGCGCCTCAACTGCCCCATCGGGGACTACCTGCGTGACAACGCTCCGGACGTGGAGTTCTCCTCGAACTTCTGCGACCTCGACGAGCACATCGCCCTCGCCTACAACCCCAACATCCGGTACTCGAGGAAGCGCTGGGTGCCGGGCGGTTACCAGTTCAGCGAGCTGATCTGGGAGCTTGACACCGCCGGCGTCATCGACTGAACACCCCCTACCGCCACGTCCAGGGATCGACCGATGCGCGCTCTCGGAATGTACGAGGGTGGACGGCTCGAGTTGGAGGAGACTTCGATCCCGCAGCCACCGCCGGGTTGGGGACTGGTACGTAGCATCGCCTCCGCCGCCGGGCTGTTCCAGGCGCAGATGCTGTCCGGCATGCTTCCGACGGATGGGTATCCGAGGATTCTCGGCCACGAGATAGTCGGCGAGGTCGCACAGGTCACATCAGACGCCGCTCCCCCGGAGGGGTCCATGGTGGTGGTGGACGCCGTGGTGGGCTGCAGCGTTTGCGAGTGGTGCATCACCGGCGACGACATGATCTGCCCGTGGATGCGTCACCTGGGGATCAACATCGATGGCGGCTTCGCGGACTACGTAGCGGTTCCGGAGTCCCACATGTTCCCCATCAAGCCCGGGACTCCTGTGGAGGAGGCCGTCATGCTGGGATCGGCCCTACCGGCTTCGGTACATGCCGCCCGGCGGGCCGGCATAAGGGGCGGCCACCAGGTGGTGGTGACCGGAGTGGGCAGTATCGGCCTCACCATCTGCCAGGTAGCGCGGGCGATGGGAGCTACCACGGTGGTGGCGGTCGACATAGCCGACGACCGCCTCGACGCGGCGACGCCATGGACCGACGGGGTGGTGAACGTGTCCGGTGTCGAGCCCGAGGAGGCGGCGCACCTGGTCAGGGAAGCCCTC